>CALXEN010000219.1 GCA_944387325.1 uncultured Clostridia bacterium
GCCTTTGCCGCCAACACCACCCTGCCGGTCATCGGCATCCCCATGAAGGGGGGCGCTCAGGACGGGATGGATGCCCTGCTGGCCACCGTTCAGATGCCCAGCGGGATCCCTGTGGCCACAGTGGCCATCAACGGGGCCAAGAACGCCGCTGTCCTGGCAGTGCAGATGCTGGCCATTGAGAACCCGGAACTGGCCCATAAGCTGGATGCAGCCCGGGCCGAGATGGCCAACCAGATCGCCGAGAAGGAAGCCCGCCTCCAGGAGGAGCTGGGCTGAACCCACCCACCGCTTTAAAACAACCTATTATATAAAGAACAAGGAGCGTTTATCATGAAGAAACTGGAACAGCTGTACGAAGGAAAAGCCAAGAAGGTCTATGCCACCGATGACCCCAATGTGGTGCTGGTGGATTACAAGGACGACGCTACCGCCGGGGACGGCGCCAAGAAGGGCACCATCCGGGGCAAGGGCGTGGTGAACAACAAGGTCACCAACAGCCTCATGCGGATGCTGGAGGAGAAGGGAATCCCCACCCACTATGTGGAGGAGATCAGCGACCGGGAGACCTATGTAAAGAAGGTTGAGATCGTTCCCCTGGAGGTCATCATCCGGAACGTGGCTGCCGGCAGCTTCACCAAGCGTCTGGGGGTTCCCGAGGGTACCGTCCTCAAGTGCCCCACCCTGGAGTTCAGCTATAAGAACGACGATCTCCATGATCCCCTCATCAACCATTATCATGCCCTGGCCCTGGGCCTGGCCACCCAGGAGGAGATCGACATCATCAGCGATTACGCCTTTAAGGTAAACGAGATCCTCTCCCAGTACCTGGCCCAGTTCAACATCCGGCTCATCGACTTTAAGCTGGAGTTCGGCCGTCTGGCTGACGGCACCATCGTCCTGGCCGACGAGATCAGCCCTGACACCTGCCGTTTCTGGGATGCCACCACCGGGGCACACCTGGATAAGGATCTGTTCCGCCGGGATCTGGGGGGCGAGGAGGACGCTTACAAGGAAGTGTTCCGCCGCCTGCTGGGGGAATAATCGGTCCCGCTTTTTGAGGTGAGCAATGAATCATAACGAAACCTTTCACCCCGGCCTCCATGAGGAGTGCGGGGTCTTCGGGATCTATGACCGCAGCGGCGCCGAGGATGTGATCGCTGCCACTTACAGCGGTCTCTACGCCCTCCAGCATCGGGGGCAGGAGAGCTGCGGCATGGCCATCAATGTGGACGGCGTCATCACCGGACACCGGGACCTGGGCTTGGTGAACGAGGTGTTCACCAAGCAGGTGCTGGAAAATCTCCCCAAGGGGGGAAAGATGGCCACCGGCCATGTGCGGTATGCAACCAGCGGCAGCCGGGTCCGGGCCAATGCCCAGCCCATGGTGGTCCGCCACCAGAAGGGCGGCATGGCCCTCTGCCATAACGGCAACCTGGTCAACGCCGCCGAGCTGCGCCAGGAGCTGGAGATGGAGGGCTGTATCTTCCATGGTACCTCCGATACCGAGGTCATCAGCTATCTTATCACCCGCCACCGGCTGAAAACCAAAAATATTGAGGAGGCAGTCAGCCGGACCATGGATACCATCCGGGGAGCCTACAGCCTGGTGGTCATGTCACCCACCAAGCTCATCGCCGCCCGGGACCCCAACGGCTTCCGCCCTCTCTGTGTGGGAAAGCTGCCGGACGGGTATGTCTTTGCCAGTGAGAGCTGTGCCCTGGACGCTGCGGGGGCCAACCTCATCCGGGACCTGGAACCGGGGGAGATCCTCATTGCAGACCGGAACGGCCTGCGGAGCATCATGGATCACTGCGGCAAGGCCCCTCACACCATCTGCGTCTTTGAGTACATCTATTTTGCCCGTCCCGACAGCGTCATAGAGGGCACCTGCGTCCACGACGCAAGGATCCAGGCGGGAAAGTTCCTGGCCCAGGAGCATCCCATTGAGGCGGATGTGGTCATTGGAGTGCCGGACAGCGGCCTGGACGCTGCCCTGGGGTATTCCCAGGCCAGCGGGATCCCCTACGAGGTGGGGTTCATCAAGAACAAGTATATCGGCCGGACCTTCATCCAGGGGAGCCAGCGCCAGCGGGAAAACAGCGTCCGGATCAAGCTGAACGTGGTTACCTCCACTGTGAAGGACAAGCGGGTGGTCCTTATTGACGATTCCATCGTCCGGGGCACCACCAGCGCCCGGATCATCCAGCTGCTGCGGGACGCAGGGGCCAAGGAGGTTCATTTCCTGGCCAGTGCGCCTCCCTTTGCCTATCCCTGCTACTTTGGCACCGATATCCCTTACCAGAAGCATCTGGTGGCGGTAGGCCGGGACATTGAGGGGATCAATGAGATTATCGGGGCAGACACCCTGGGATATCTCAGTGTAGAGCACGCCCACCAGCTGGCCATCCATTCCAATTGCAGCTTCTGCGATGGCTGCTTTACCGGACATTGGCCGGTGGACCCGCCCCAGATGACCATGGACAACACCTTTGATAAACCTTTGAGCCAGGCCAACAAGAAGAATAAAATCCTGTAACATAAAGGAGAACCACCATGGAAAAGAGTTTTTCTGCCAGCTATGCCGCCGCCGGGGTGGATATCACCGCCGGCTACAAGGCGGTGGAACTGATGAAGCAGTCGGTGGCCCGGACCAACATTCCCGGGGTCATCGGGGGGCTGGGCGGCTTCGGCGGCCTGTTTGAGCTGGACTGCACCAATATGCCCCATCCTGTCCTCATCTCCGGCACCGACGGGGTGGGCACCAAGCTGAAGCTGGCCTTCCTCATGAACAAGCATGACACCGTGGGTATCGACTGCGTGGCCCGGTGCGTCAACGACGTGGTCTGCGCCGGGGCCAAGCCCCTGGTTTTCCTGGACTATATCGCCTGCGGCAAGAACGTGCCGGAGCGGATCGCCGACATTGTGGCCGGTGTGGCCGAGGGCTGCGTCCAGGCAGGCTGCGCCCTGGTAGGGGGCGAGACCGCCGAAATGCCCGGTTTCTATCCCGAGGACGAGTATGACCTGGCCGGTTTCACCGTGGGTGCCGTGGATAAGAGCAAAATTCTCTCCAACGAGAAGATGGTCCCCGGGGACGTCCTCATTGCCCTGCCCTCCAGCGGGGTCCACTCCAACGGTTTCTCCCTGGTCCGCCGGGTCTTCGACCTGGAACACCATCCCGAAGTCCTGAACACCTACTACGACAGCCTGGGCAAGACCTTGGGGGAGGCCCTCCTGGCCCCCACCAAAATCTATGTAAAGCCGGTGCTGGCCCTCCTGGAGCGGGTGGAGGTGCGGGGAATCAGCCACATTACCGGGGGCGGATTCTACGAGAACATCCCCCGCAGCCTGAAGGAAGGCTGCTGCGCCAGGATCAAGAAGGAGGATGTGCGGACCCCCGCCCTCTTTGCCGAGATCGCCAAGGCCGGGAATATCCCGGAGCGGGATATGTTCAACACCTTCAACATGGGGGTAGGAATGGTCATCACCGTGCCTGCGGACCAGGCCGACCAGGCCATTGAGATCCTCAAGGCCAACGGGGAGGACGCCTACCGTCTGGGCGTCATTGCCCAAGGGGACGGGGTAGAGCTATGGTAAAGATCGGGGTACTGGTCAGCGGCGGAGGCACCAACCTCCAGGCCATTCTGGAAGCCCAGAGCCGGGGAGAGATCCCCGGCGGTCAGGTCTCCCTGGTCATTGCCAGCAAGCCCGGGGTCTACGCCCTGGAACGGGCCGCCAACTTCGGGGTGGAGGGGATCGTGGTCCCCCGGAAGGAATATCCCGACACCAAATCCTATGACGAGGCCCTCATCCGGGAGCTGAAAAGCCGGGATATCACCCTGGTGGTGCTGGCCGGGTTCATGACAGTGCTGGGTCCGGATTTCATCCAGGCGTTTCCGGATCACATCCTCAACGTCCATCCCAGCCTCATCCCCGCCTTCTGCGGGGAAGGGTACTACGGCCTGCGGGTCCACAAGGAGGCCCTGGCCCGGGGGGTGAAGGTCACCGGCGCCACCGTTCACCTGGTAAATGAAATCTGTGACGGAGGACCCATCCTGCTCCAGAAGGCAGTGGAGGTCCTCCCGGGGGATACCCCCGAAATTCTCCAGCGGCGGGTGATGGAACAGGCAGAGTGGAAGCTACTTCCCCGGGCCATCGCCATGATCTGTGAACAGGAAAGGAAGGAACAGGAATGAAAAAGAATCTTCTCAAGTACCTGGAAGGCAACGAATACCCCGGCCGGGGCATCTGCCTGGGCCTTTCCCCCAACGGGGCCAAGGCTATGATCGCCTACTGGATCATGGGCCGGAGCGCCAACAGCCGGAACCGGATCTTTGATCCCATTCCCAGCGGGATCCGCACCCTGGCTGCCGATCCGGCCAAGCTGGAGGATCCCCATCTCATCATTTACAATCCGGTCCTCACCGCAGGGGAGACCACCATTGTCACCAACGGGGACCAGACCGACACCATTTACGACTTTATCACCGGGGGCCAGTACCCCGGATTCGGTTTTGAAGCGGCCCTGAACACCCGTACCTTCGAGGACGACGGCCCCAACTGGACCCCCCGGATCAGCGGAGTGGTGAGCCATAAGACCGGCGCCTACAAGCTGAGCATCCTTAAATCCAGCGACGGCAACCCGGACAGTGTGCTCCGCCAGACCTTTGATGTTCCCCAGCCGGTAGCAGGGGAGGGGCATTTCATCAGCACCTACAAGCAGAACGGCAGCCCCATCCCCAGCTTTGCCGGGGAGCCCATCCGGGTGGCCATTCCCACCGGGGACGCCTCCGAGTGGGCGGTGCTCCTGTGGGAGGCTTTGAACCAGGACAACAAGGTCAGCCTTTACACCCGGTCCATTGACCTGGTCACCGGGGACGTGGAGGAGACCATCATCAACAAATACGACGCAGTGTGGGAGGAAGAAAAATGAAGGAACTTGCTTTGAAGTACGGCTGCAATCCCAACCAGAAACCCGCCCGGGTCTACATGGAGGAGGGCGAGCTGCCCATCCAGGTCCTGAACGGGAAACCCGGGTACATCAATCTGCTGGATGCCCTCAACAGCTGGCAGCTGGTGAAGGAGCTGAAGGAGGCCACCGGCCTGCCCGCCGCCGCCAGCTTCAAGCACGTTTCTCCTGCCGGCGCCGCCCTGGGCCTGCCCCTGGATGATGTGCTGCGGCAGATGTACAGCGTCCCCGCTGACCTGGAGCTGAGCCCTCTGGCCTGCGCCTATGCCCGGGCCCGGGGGGCGGACCGGATGAGCAGCTTCGGGGACTGGATCGCCCTCTCCGATGTCTGCGACGTCCCCACCGCCAAGATCATCCAGCATGAGGTCACCGACGGCATCATCGCCCCCGGCTATGAGCCCGAGGCCCTGGAGATCCTGAAATCCAAGCGGAAAGGGGGCTACAACATCCTCCAGATGGATCCGGACTATGTTCCTGCCCCCATTGAGCACAAGCAGGTCTTTGGCATCACCTTCGAGCAGGGCCGGAATGACCTGAAGATCGACGAGGCTATGCTGGAGAATGTGGTCACCGAGAACAAGACCATCACCCCCGAGCAGAAGCGGGATCTCATCATCAGCCTGATCACCCTGAAATACACCCAGTCCAACAGCGTCTGCTATGTGGCGGACGGCCAGACCATCGGGGTGGGGGCCGGCCAGCAGAGCCGGATCCACTGCACCCGGCTGGCAGGCCAGAAGGCGGACAACTGGCAGCTCCGCCACCATCCCAAGGTGCTGGCCCTGCCTTTCCGGGAGGATGTGTCCAAGCCCAACCGGGACAACGCCATCGATGTGTACATCGGGGACACTCCCGAGGATGTGATGGGGGATGATGTCTGGGCCGAGACCTTCACCCGCCAGCCCGAACCCCTCACCCCCGCCGAGAAGAAGGAATACCTCAGCCATGTCACCGGTGTGGTGCTGGGCAGCGACGCCTTCTTCCCCTTCGGAGACAACATTGAGCGGGCCCGCCGCAGCGGCGTTACCGCCATTGTCCAGCCCGGCGGCAGCATTCGGGACCAGCAGGTCATCGACACCTGCAACAAATACGGGATCGCCATGGCCTTCTGCGGCCTGCGGCTTTTCCATCACTAAGCCATTTCCAGCCTGAAAAAGGGGAGGAACTGTTATGAAAATTCTGGTTGTAGGCGGGGGCGGACGGGAACACGCCATCATCCGCACCCTGAAAAAGAATCCCCAGTGCAGCGACATCTGGTGCGCTCCCGGCAATGGGGGAATCAGCTATGACGCCCGCTGCGTTAACATCAAGGCCACCGATCTGGAGAAGATGGTGGAGTTTGCCGCCGCCGAACAGTTTGACTATGTGGTGGTGGCCCAGGACGACCCTCTGGCCCTGGGAATGGTGGACGCCCTGGCCCAAAAGGGGATCCCCGCCTTCGGTCCTGACAAGGCCGCAGCCCGGATCGAGGCCAGCAAGGTGTTCAGCAAAAACCTCAGGAAGAACTACGGCATCCCCACCGCCGACTATGAGACCTTCGATGACCCGGCCAAGGCCATGGAATATATCCAGGCCCGGGGCAAGTACCCGGTGGTCATCAAGGCGGACGGCCTGGCCCTGGGGAAGGG
>CALXEN010000220.1 GCA_944387325.1 uncultured Clostridia bacterium
TCCGGACGGACGAGGGATTTTTCTTTCTGTTACTGTTGTTTCAGAGCCTCCCGGGGCCAGGGTGTCAGCTGTTCTCCTTTGATCAGGTAGCTTTGCTTTGCCAGCCGGGCCAGGGGGGTGTCGCTGAGGCTGTCGGAATAGAATTCCTCCACCACAGCGTCCGGATGAAGGGCCCGGAACCGGGGCACCTTCTCCTTCCCTTTGCAGTTGGGGCCGGTGATCTTCCCGGTGTGAGGGTCCATGGTGGTGGCGATGATCTCCACCCCCAAGCGGCGGCAGATGGGCTCCAGCAGAAACTGGGGGGAAGCGGAGACGATGACATCATCGGGGCGTTTCCGGCTTAGGTACCAGCCCTTGATCCCCCGCTGATGCTTGTCCCAGAACTGTTCCACCACCCGTCCCGTATCCGGCAGACAGGCCAGGAAGGCAAAGGCTTTTTCCTTGTATGCTTCCAGGGTGGAACGGCCCATCAGGTATTTTACGCTGGCCAGGGCCATCCCGGGAAGGGTCTTCCAGGTTTTGGGGTACCGTAGAAAGCAGTACCGGACAAAGAGGAAGGTGCTGTCCTTCCAGAGGATGGTCTTGTCAAAATCGTAAACGTTCATTACACTTCCTGCAGTTCATTCCGGCTGGCGGCCTTCAGATAAGCGAAGATGAAGGGATCCAGGTCCCCATCCATGACGGCCTGCACATTGCCGCTCTCCTGGCCGGTGCGGTGATCCTTCACCAGGGTGTAGGGCATAAAGACGTAGCTGCGGATCTGGTGGCCCCAGGCGATCTCGTTCTGGACTCCCTTGATGTCGTCGATCTTGTCCTTATGCTGCTGCTGGGCGATCTGGAAGAGCTTGGCTTCCAGCATCTTCATGGCAGTCTCCCGGTTCTGGAGCTGGCTCCGCTCGGTCTGGCAGGCCACCACGATGCCGGTGGGCTTATGAATGAGACGGACGGCAGAGGAAGTCTTGTTGATATGCTGGCCGCCGGCACCGGAGGAGCGGTAGACCTGCATCTCAATGTCGTCGGGGCGGATCTCCACCTTGATGTTGTCGTCCAGCTCAGGCATGACCTCCAGACTGCTGAAACTGGTCTGGCGGCGGCTCTGGCTGTCGAAGGGGCTGACCCGGACCAGCCGGTGGACCCCGTTCTCACTTTTCAGCATTCCGTAGGCATTGGTGCCCTCCACCATGATGGAGGCGCTCTTCAGGCCCGCTTCATCCCCGTCCTGGTAGTCCAGGGTGGAGACCTTGTAGCCGTGAGCCTCTGCCCAACGCTTGTACATTCGCAGGAGCATTTCAGCCCAGTCCTGGGCCTCGGTACCGCCAGTGCCGGCGTGGAAGGTGAGGATGGCGTTGCAGTGGTCATATTCCCCGCTGAGCATGGTGACCAGCTGGAGCTGATCCACCGCCTTCTCCACGGCGTTCACTGCCTCCTCCCCCTCGGGGATCAGGGCAGGATCGTTTTCCTCCTCCAGCATTTCCAGGAGGGTCTGGGCGTCCTCATACTGGGTCTTGAGCTTGGAAAAGCTCTCCAGCTTATTTTTCAGGTCGCTGAGCTCGGCATATACCTTCTGACTGGCGGCCTGGTCGTCAAAGAAACCCGGCATGGTCATTTTGTGCTCCAGCTCTGCCACCCGCTTTTCGCTGGCGGAGATAGCCAGAGCCTCTTGCAGGTCATTCACCGCAGTGTCAAAACTGCCCAGCTTGGCTTTCAGTTCATCAATGGTGATCATAGGGAATTATCAGCCTTTCTTGGTTGTTGAAAAATTATCTCACAATTAAGATAAGTATATCGAATTTCCCTTTTCAATGCAACACCTTTTCCTAAGATGGGCAGGATTTGCCCCGTTCCACCTTGATTTTGGAAAAATATTCACCAACTATTCATACCTTTTCTTTGCTTTTCTGGTAAGATTAGGCTATAATACTAGAAGTATCATAATACGGAGGATCTCAATGAGTAAATATTCCGGTTTTCACTGCCCTGTCTGCGGCAGCGTGTTTACCGATCAGGATGATATTGTCGTCTGTCCCGACTGCGGTACCCCCCATCACCGGGAGTGCTGGACCCGGCTGGGGCACTGCGCCTACCAGGACCGCCACAAGGAGAATCTGGAATGGCATGAGGACCGGTTGATCCAGCCCGGCACCGCCCAGCAGACAGCCTGCCCTGCCTGCGGCACCCGCAACCGTCCGGACGCAGCCAGCTGTGTCCACTGCGGTGCGCCTCTGGGGCAGTCCCAGGAACAGGGCCAGAGTCAGGGGCAGCCTTCCGGGCAGGAAGCCCAGCGGCCCCGGTATGCCGCCGGGCCCCAGGTTTCCCGGAGTCATCAGTCTGCCGGTTCCCGGACCGCAGCATCCCCCTTCCCGCCTAACTCCCAGGTAGTAAGCCCGGAAGATGAGATCGGGGGAATCAAATCCAAAGACTGGGCCAGCTTTGTCCGCCGTTCTGTGCCCTACTACCTTATGCGGTTTTTCCAGATGGAGCTGGGCGGATCCAAGATCGCTGTCAGCCTCAGCGCCTTCATTTTCGGCGCTTACTACTTCTTCTACCGGAAGATGTACCGGCTGGCCCTGATTTTCTGCGGGGCTGACCTTCTGTTGACGGTTCCCAGCCTGGTGCTGTTCTGGTACGACACCGGCAGCTTCCTCACTACCAACATAGATCCCCAGATTTGGATCACCCTGGGCACCATCTGCGCCTATCTGGATTGGGGGGTACGGCTGGCCGCCGGGCTGTTCGCCGTCTACTTCTACAAAAAGCACGCCGCCCGGGCCATCCAACAGGTTTGCGCCGTCACCCCGGAAGGTCCTGAACGCTCCCTCCGGCTGTCTGCGGTAGGCGGGGTGAATCTGCCCGCCTCCATTGTCGCCGCCCTGGTCATGACCGCTCTGCTTTGCGCCCTCATGTTTGCCTTTGCCGGGCCCAAGCTCATGGAAGTGCTTCAGCTTTACGCTGCCCAGATGTACGCCCTTTGATCTTTCAGGCCGGGAAAGCCTGTAACATAAAAAGAAAGGACTGCTGAAATATGTCTGTCAAGAAAGCCATTATCCCCGCCGCCGGTCTGGGGACCCGGGTGCTGCCTGCCACCAAGGCCATGCCAAAAGAGATGCTTCCCATTGTGGATAAACCCGCCATCCAGTACCTGGTGGAGGAGGCTGTCAAGAGCGGCATCACCGACATCCTCATCATTCTGGGTCGGAACAAGGGGATCATCGAGGATCACTTTGACCGGAATCCCGAGCTGGAAACCGCCCTTTCCAAGCCGGGCAAGGAGAAGATGCTGGAGGAGTGCCTGGGCATCGCCAATCTGGCCAACATCTTCTTTGTCCGCCAGAAGCAGACCCTGGGGCTGGGCCATGCGGTCCTGTCCGGGAAAGCCTTTGTGGGGGACGATCCCTTTGTGGTCATCTACGGGGACGACGTGATCGTGGGAGATGATCCGGTCTGTGCCCAGCTTATTCGGGCCTATGAGAAGTATCACCGCCCGGTGGTGGGGGTGAACCAGGTGCCCCTGGAGGATATCAGCCGGTATTCCAGCCTGAAGACCTCCCCCATTGAAGGCAACTGCTTCTTTGTGGACGATATGATCGAAAAGCCCAAGAAGGGCCAGGAGTTCAGCAACTATTCCATCCTGGGCCGGGTGCTGCTGGAGCCCTCCATCTTCGAGATCCTGGAGCACACCGCTCCCGGAGCCAACAACGAGATCCAGCTCACCGACGCCATGGCAGTGGTGGCCCGGGAACGGGGCGGCCTGACCGCTGTGGAGTTCACCGGCAAGCACTACGATATGGGGAACAAGCTCTGCGTCATGCAGGCCCAGGTGGAGATGAGCCTGAAGCATCCCGAGATCGGCCCCGCCTTCCGGGAGTATCTCAAGGAGATCGCCAAGACCCTGTAAGAATGGATTTTTCCGGCCGGAGCGCCTGTGGGCACTCCGGTTTTTTGCGGGGAAAATTTCCGAAATTTTTGAAAATACCTGTTGACAGGAACAGGGGCAGATTGATATAATGAGTTGTCCCTTTGCGGGGAAGGTGGCTTTGTGCCTCTTTT
>CALXEN010000221.1 GCA_944387325.1 uncultured Clostridia bacterium
GGCAAATAAAACTTGAGGAGATACTCAAAATGTACGAAGACAAGACTTTAGTATGCAAAGACTGCGGCAAGGAATTTATCTTTTCTGCCGGCGAGCAGGAGTTCTATGCTTCCCGTGGGTTCGAGAACGAGCCCCAGCGCTGCAAGGCCTGCCGTGACGCCCGTAAGAACAGCACCCGTGGGGAGCGTCAGATGTACGAGGCGATCTGCGCCAACTGCGGCAAGGTGGCTCGGGTCCCCTTCCAGCCCCGTGAAGACCGTCCTGTTTACTGCAGCGACTGCTTCGCCAAGATGAAGGGCTAAGGAATAACCTATCTTTGCGGCAGAGAGCGGAGAAAAGCGCCAGCTTTTCTCCGCTCTTTTTTTGCCAGGGGCGGGAAGATTGTTTTTTTGATCCGCTTCTGGTATACTGTACCCGGAGTATTCTCTTTGGGAAAGGCGGGCGGACCGTGGAAAAAAGGATATGGCAATGGCTTTGTTCCAAAAACGGCCTGGCAGTCTGCCTGGTAACGGCGGTCTTCTGCGCCCTGGTAGCGGGATGGAACTTCTATGCCGCTCCCCTGGTGGAGGGGGACGTGTATGAATACACCAAGTACAACGACGACTATGACGGCCAGCTGGCCACCCAGCCCGGCAGCTGGGAGATGACCCAGACCCTGACCCTGGCCCCGAACCAGAAGGTCTACGGTCTCCGCCTCCTTTTCGGCACCGGCGGGGTCAGCTGTCAGGGGGCCTTTGAAGCCCGGCTGGAGACCCCGGAGGGCCAGGTCCTGGCCACCACCGGGGCCCTCAATGCGGCCACCCTCCTGGACGGGGATTTCCAGGGCCTGCCCTTTGTGGGGGAGCAGGGCTTTTTTCAGGATAACCCCCATGTGGAGGGGGAAGCCTATCCCCAGGTGGTGCTCCGGCTGATCTACACCGCCGCCCCCGACTGGACCACCCCCCTGACCCTGTGGTACGGGGCGGAGGCCCCCGGGGCGGACCTGACCCTCAACGGGGAGAGCCTGTCCGGGTCCATCGCCCTCCAGCTGATGACCGAGAACGCCACCGGATGGTCCGCCAAAATGGGGCTGGTGGTGGCGCTTCCCCTGCTGGGAGGGGTGGCGGCGGCCCTCCTGGCGGGATTCTTCCAGCTGGGCCTCTGGAAGAGCTTTGCTCTGGCGGGACTGTTCCTGGGCCTTTCCTTTGCCCTGGTCGCCCCGGCCCAGGTGGCCCCCGACGAATACGCCCATATTGCCGCCTGCTACGAGAAGGTCAGCGCCCTGTCCGGGCAGACCACTTTGACCCGGACGGAGGAGGGGGAGGCCATTCTGGTGCGGGCCTGCGATGCTCCCTATATTTCGCAAAAGACCGGTCCCATCGGTCCGGCGGCCTACAAGCATCTGCTGGTGGAGCTGCCCCGGACCGGCCAGTCCGGGGAACTGACGGTCCAGCGGACCCTCCGTCTCACCCAGACCCAGACCTGGTATCTCTTCCTGCCCCAGATGGCGGGCGTGGCCCTGGCCCGGGCTTTGGGCCTGAGCTTCTACGGCCTGGTGCTGGCGGGACGGCTCTGCAACCTGCTGGCCTTCCTGGCCCTGGTCCTGCTGGCCCTCCGCCTGGCCCCCGGCTCGGCCAAGGGGGTGCTGGCCGCAGCGGCCCTTCTCCCCATCAGCCTCCAGCTGGCGGCCAGCTTTTCCCCCGACGCCATGACCCTGGGCCTGGCCTTCTGCATGACGGCCCTCTGCCTGGCAGGGTATAAACGGATCCTCGCCCCCTGGGAGTGGGCGGGGCTGGCCCTGGCGGCCTTCCTTCTCATTCCCGCCAAGATCATCTATCTCCCCATGGTAGCCCTCTGTGCCCTCATTCCTGCCCGGCACCTGAACCCGGGACGGCGGGGGCTGGTCATGAAAGGGACCCTCTTCCTGGCCGGTCTGGCCGGAATGGTGGTCTTCTCCGGGGACTACCTGGGATACATCCTCCGGGATGTAGATGATGTGTTCCTGAAAGGGATCCTCATTATGGGGGTCATTCCTGCCTTCCTGGCCTTCCTGCTGGGGCTGGAGCTGACCCGGGAGCATCCCCGCCTCCGCCGGATATTCTGGCGGGTCCTGGTTTACGGAGCCATCCTGGGAGCCATCGCCGCTCTGTTCATCCTCAGCCGGGGGAAATATCCCATCACCGAGGAGGAACTGGCCAACAGCATCCAGCCCAACGGGGATTCCATGTATTTCTTCACGGTGGGATATATCATCCACCACCTGTCTGCCTCGGTGAAGGTGATCTGGAACAGTCTCCTCACCTCCAGCGGAGAGTGGCTGCAGGGCCTCCTGGGCACCAGCCTGGGAGAACCCATCGTCTATCCCATCCAGGTCAACGGCCTGCTGGGGGTGGGATTGCTGGGGCTGCTTCTCCTCTGGTCCCTCCGCACCCGGGAGGAGCCCCCCCGGCTGGGCGCAGGCTGGCAGCGGTGGCTCCCGCCCGCCGTGGCCCTGGGGGTGTTTGTCCTCTGCCTGGGAGCCTGCCTTACCTGGACTCCCATCAACTACACCGTCCTCTTTGGGGTGCAGGGTCGGTATTTTCTGCCCATCCTGCCCCTGGGGCTTCTCTGGCTGGGGGACCGCCCCCTCCTCACCCTGAAGGTGGAGGCCCGTCGCTGGCTCATCCCGGCCCAGACCGTTCTGGTTTTTCTGGTCCTCTGCCAGGGCTTCCTGCTTTACTGCCAAGGGGCCTGACCCCCTTCGGATAGAAACAACAATCTATATAAAGGAGAACTTCTATTATGATTATTACCAAGCAGACCATCATTGGAGATATTCTGGACGCCGACAACACCACCGCTCCCTACTTCCTGGAGATCGGGATGCACTGCCTGGGCTGCCCCGCTTCCCGTGGGGAGAGCCTGGAGGAAGCCTGCATGGTCCACGGGGTGGATTGCGACACCCTGGTGGCCAAGCTGAACAAGCATTTTGGAAACTGATCGCACCCATCTGGACCCCCGGCTCCTGACGGCGGCGGACTGTGTCCGGCCCGGTACCGTGGCGGCGGACATTGGCTGTGACCACGGCAAGCTGGCCATCCATCTGGCCCGGCGGGGCCTCAACCCCAGGATCATCGCCGCCGACCTCCGCCCCGAGCCTCTGGCCCGGGCGGCCCAGAACCTGAAACGGGCGGGCTGTGAGGATCAGGTGGAGCTTCGCCTGGGAAACGGCCTCACTGTCCTGGCCCCCGGGGAGGCCCGGGATATCGTTTTGGCGGGGATGGGGGCCCAGACCATCCTGGAGCTGCTGGAGGCGGCTCCCTGGGTGAAGGACCCCCAGGTGAACCTGGTACTGGTCCCGGCCACCAAGCACACCCTCCTCCGGCTTTGGCTGGCCCGGCAGGGCTTTGTCCTGGACCGGGATATCCCGGTGCGGGCGGCGGGGCGGCTCTACGCCGTCATGCAGGCCCGGTACACCGGGGAGGTCCGGGAGCCGGACCTGGCCTGGTGCATTGCCGGCCAGACCAGCGGACCCCTGGCCGGGGAATACCTGGCGGGGCAGCTGGTGAAACTGCGGAAATACTGCCGGGGAGTGAAAGACCCCGCCCGGCTGGAACAACTGGAAGGGCTTCTGGCCCGGTTGGAGGAACGGCTATGATCCAAGTAAAAGAGGTATTGGCCGCCATGGAGGAGCTGGCTCCCCCGGCGTTGGCGGAGGAATGGGACAATGTGGGGCTCCTGGTGGAGAACCCCGGCCCGGTCACCGGCATCCTCACCGCCCTGGATATCACCCCGGCGGTGGTGGAGGAGGCCCGGGCCCTGGGCTGCAACCTGGTGGTCAGCCACCATCCCGTCATCTTCCAGCCCAAAAAGACTCTGCGGTGGGATGACCCCGCCTGTATGCTCATGGCCCGGGGAATGAGCGGCATCTGTATGCACACCAACCTGGACGCCGCCGACCAGGGGGTGAATCACACCCTGGCCACCCTTCTGGGAATTCAGAACCAGGCGGCCTTCATCCCCTGCGGCAGGATTGGGGATCTGGAGACCACCCCTGCCGCCCTGGCGGAACAATGCCGTCAGGTGCTGGGAGCCGCCGTCAAGGTGGTGGAGGGCACCCGTCCCATCCATAAAGTGGCAGTGATCAGCGGGGCAGGGGGAAGCCTGCTGGAGGACGCCCTGGCCGCCGGCGCAGACGCCCTGGTCACCGGGGAGGCCGCCCACCACATCGCCCTGGCCGCCCAGGCGGCGGGACTCACCCTGGTGGTGGCAGGCCATTACGCCACCGAGCGGCCCATCGCCCGGGTGGTGGCGGATTACCTGTCCGCCCGGTTCCCGGAACTGCCGGTGCAGGTCAGCACCGCCGACAAGGATCCCTTCGGGACCTATCTTTCTTAAAGGTGTATTTTCCGGCCCGCCCCTTCCGGGGGGCGGGCCTTCTCACAGGAGGTAATTTCCCATGGCACTGGATGCCGCAACCCTGGCCCTGGCCGCCGCCCAGATCAAGGAGGCCCTGCTGGACAGCCGGATCGACAAGATCTTTGAACCCACCCGGGACGAGGTGGTCATCACCCTCCGCTCCCGGACCCAGACCCATAAGCTCCTCCTCTCCGCCCGGAGCGGCTCCGCCCGGGTCTGCTTTACCCGGGAGAGCTTTGAAAATCCCGCCACGCCCCCTAGTTTCTGTATGCTTCTCCGGAAACACCTTTCGGGAGGGAAGCTGGTGGACCTGCGCCAGGTGCCGGGGGACCGGATCCTCTTTTTTGACTTCCAGTGCGTCAATGAGATGGGAGACCTTGTTCTGAACACCCTGGCCGCCGAGCTTATGGGCCGGTATTCCAACCTGGTCCTGGTCCAGGAAGGGCGGATCATCGACGCTCTCAAGCGGGTGGATTTTGAGGACAGCCAGGTGCGGCAGCTTCTGCCGGGACTGGCCTACACCCTGCCCCCCAAGCCGGACCGGCTGGATTTCGTCACCACCGACCCCGACCGGCTGGTGGAGGCGGCCGCCCAAAAACCTTTGGACCTGGCCTCCGCCCTGGGTAAGACCGTCTCTGGGGTGGGGCCTGTGGTTTGCCGGGAAGCGGTCTGGCGGGCGGTGGGGGAGACCCCGGCCCAGGCGGACCAACTGACTGCTGACCAGAAGGAGGCTCTGGCAAAGGCCATCGCCTCCATTCAGGAGGATTACCGGGCGGGAGGGGTCCCCAACGCCGTCCATGAGCAATCCGGGAAGGCGGTGGAGTACAGCTTTACCCCCCTCACCCAGTACCAGGGGGCGGTGATGACCCGGTACGATAATTTCAGCGACCTGCTGGAGGGGTACTACGGGGCCAAGGACAAGGCGGAGCGGCTGCGGCAGAAGGGCCGGGAACTCCACAAGGCGGTCCATAATATGTATGACCGTGCCCTCCGGAAGCAGGCGGCCCGCCAGGAGGAGCTGGCCCAGTCCGGGAAAGCGGAGGAGCTTCGCCTCCGGGGGGAGCTGCTCCAGGCCAACCTGTGGGCGGTCCAGAAGGGGCAGACCTCGGTTACGGTGACCAACTACTATGACGGTCAGCCCTGCACCATCCCCCTGGACCCCAAGCTCTCCCCCAACGGGAACGCCCAGAAGTATTTCAAGGACTACAAGAAGAAACAGACCGCCGCCAAGATGCTGGTCAAGCTGCTGGCGGAGGGGGAGCGGGAGATCGAGTACCTGAAGACGGTCCTCTATGAGGTGGAGACCGCCACCGGGGAACAGATCCTGGGAGAGATCCGGGCAGAGCTGAAAAGCCAGGGCTACCTGAAATATTACAAGGTCCGGGATAAAAAGCAGAAGCCGGCGGACTTCCTCCGGTACCGCTCCTCCGACGGGTTCCTCATCCTGGTGGGCCGGAACAACGCCCAGCACGACCGCCTCACCCTCCACACTGCCCGGGGCCGGGACTGGTGGTTCCACACCAAGGATGCCCCCGGCAGCCACACGGTGGTGGTCAGCGAGGGCCGGGAGGTCCCCGACTCCACCAAGGAAGAGGCGGCCCAGCTGGCGGTCCTCCACTCCAGCCAGGCCACCGGGGCCAAGGTGGCGGTGGACTACACCCAGGTGCGGAACGTGCGGAAGACCGGGGACCTGAAGCCGGGGATGGTTTTGTACGAAAATTACGAGACCGCCTACATCACCCCGGACCCCGCCCTTCTCCAGACCTTGAAGGAAAAGTAAAAAATTCCCGCCGTCCCGGGCGGAAAAACCGCCTGGGACCGGGGGTTTCCATCAATCTGCACAATTTCCTCGGACGGGAAAAGCGGGTTTTGAGGAAAAGGGAAAAACTGGGATTTTTCCTGATTTTATGAAAATTTTTTTCAAAAAAAGCTTGCAACACCCGGGCGGGTGTGTTATAGTAACTTATGGCTGCGAATGCTTGTGCGGTTTCTGTACAAGCCGTGCAAGCTACGATATGCGTTGATGCGGGAGGTTGCCTGTTTTAGCCACAGGGTTTTTCCGCGGAGTATGTCCGATCTTAGAACCGGGCGAAAGAACTGATAAGGGCGAAGGGATACGTACACAAGTTACTCCGTGTACCAATGTCCATTTTCTTTGCATCGTTCATAGCCGGGAGAACTGCGTGCGGTTCACCGGTTTTTGTCGTGGAAAGATGTGAAACACCCGGAGCCGTGTGTGAAACACATCAGTTCGTCGATCCGCCTAAGGGCACAAACCAGAATAATTTAGGAGGCGAATCAAATGGCAGTCAAAGAGAAAATCAGAATCAAGCTCAAGAGCTACGATGCATCCCTGATCGATGCTGCTGCAGAGAAGATCGTGGAGACCGCTAAGCGGTCCGGCGCCCGGGTTTCCGGCCCCATTCCTCTGCCCACCGACAAGGAAGTGGTCACCATTCTGCGGGCCGTCCACAAGTACAAGGACAGCCGGGAACAGTTCGAGACCCGCACCCACAAGCGCCTGATCGACATTCTGAAGCCGTCCAACAAGACGGTGGCAGACCTCACCAGTCTGCAGCTCCCCGCCGGCGTCAGCATCGAAGTCAAGCTGTAAGCCTGAAGGCGGCCCTACATTATATAATGCGGGCAAGGATCCTCCGTGAAGGATCAACTACCCGGAAATGGAGAGCCCCCAAGGAAGACCGCAAACACTTCGTCCGCTGCCAAACTGCGGAGAGGTCATGTTGATGTGAAAGCACCAACCAATAACCTTTATTTGGAGGAAAAAACAATGAACAAAGGTATCATCGGCAAGAAGCTGGGGATGACCCAGCTGTTTGACGAGAACGGCAAGGTCGTTCCCGTTACCGTCGTCGAGGCCGGTCCCTGCACCGTGGTGCAGAAGAAGACCGTTGAGTCCGACGGCTACCAGGCAGTTCAGGTGGGCTTCGGCGACGTAAGCGCCAAGCACGTGAACAAGGCTGCCAAGGGTCACTTTGAGAAGGCCAACGTGGCCCCCAAGCGGACCCTGCGGGAGTTCCGCCTGGCCGACATCAGCGCCATGAACGTAGGCGACATCCTGAAGGCTGACGTCTTCGCTGCCGGCGACCACGTGGACGTGGTGGGCGTCAGCAAGGGCAAGGGCTATCAGGGCGCCATCAAGCGCTGGGGCCAGCATCGGCTCCGTGAGAGCCACGGTTCCGGTCCCGTTGTACGGCACGCCGGTTCCATGGGCCCCTGCTCCACCCCCTCCCGTGTATTCAAGGGCAAGAAGCTGCCCGGCCACATGGGCGCTGTACAGGTCACCGTCCAGAACCTGGTGGTGGTCAAGGTGGACGCCGAGAACAATCTGATCGCTATTAAGGGTGCTATCCCCGGGCCCAAGGGCGCCGTGGTCACCATCTCCGACAGCGTGAAGGCATAAGGAGGGAAAACACAATGGCAAAATTCGATGTTGTCGATATGAACGGCAAGAAGGTTTCCACTGTGGAACTTTCCGATGCAGTGTTCGGTATCGAACCCAATGAGAAGGCTGTACACATTGCAGTCGTCAACTTCCTGGCCAACCAGCGCCAGGGCACCCAGAACACCAAGATCCGCAAGGAAGTCAGCGGCGGCGGTCGCAAGCCCTGGCGGCAGAAGGGTACCGGCCATGCCCGGCAGGGTTCCATCCGTGCTCCCCAGTGGGTGGGCGGCGGTGTGTCCCACGGCCCCAAGCCCCGCAGCTACGTTTACCACATCAACAAGAAGGTAAAGCGGCTGGCTGTTCTGTCCGCTCTGTCCGATAAGGCTCTCAGCGGGAACATGATCGTTCTGGACAACCTGAACGTGACCGAGTACAAGACCAAGACCGTGGCCAATATGCTGGCCGCTGTGGGCGCTGGCAAGAAGAATCTGCTGGTAGCTCCCGAGGTCAACAAGATGCTGGTCAAGAGTGCGGGCAACATTGCCGGCGTAAAGACCACCATCGCCACCAGCGTCAACACCTACGATGTTGTCAACGCTGACAAGCTGATCCTCAGCGTGGATGCAGCAAAGAAACTGGAGGAGGTTCTGGGCTAATGAAAGCAGCACAAGATATCATCCTGGCCCCGGTAATCACCGAGAACTCTATGGCCGGTATTGCTGACAAGAAGTACACCTTCAA
>CALXEN010000222.1 GCA_944387325.1 uncultured Clostridia bacterium
ACCATCTGCTACTTTGGGTTCACCAAAGGCTTCCTCATCCCGCTGCCCTCCGGTTCCCTGTGGGATCTGCTGGGCGTACCCATGCCGTAAGAGAGGAGGAATAAACAGTTATGATTGCAGCAATTCCTGAAGCATTGGGGATTATGTTCCAGCCCATGAACTTCATCATGATGATCGTCTGCGGCGTCATCGGATGCATTCTGGGCGCTATCCCCGGCCTTTCCGGCGGATTGGGCATTACCCTGATCCTCCCCATGACCTTTGCGCTGGACACCAACCTGAGCTTCTCCATGCTGGTTTCCATGTACGTTGGCGGCGTGTCCGGTTCCTTTATCGCCGCCGTCCTCATTGGTATCCCCGGCTCCGCAGCCTCCATCGGCACCTGCTATGACGGCTACCCCATGACCAGAAACGGCAAGGCGGCCAAGGCCTTGTCCATCGGTATCATGGGCTCCTTCATCGGCAACTTTGTATCCTGCCTGGTAGCAGTGCTCTGCTCCGGCGCCATCGCCGACGTGGCCCTTATGCTGGGGCCCTGGGAGTACTTCGCTCTCTGCCTTATGGCCATCACCATGGTGGTCGGCCTTTCCAACGGCTCCGTCTTTAAGGGCCTGCTCTCCGCCTTCCTGGGCCTCTTCCTCAGCTGCATCGGCGGCGACCTGGTCACCAACCAGCTGCGGTTCACCTTCGGCAACACCAACCTGTACGGCGGCATCAACGTGGTGGTCCTCCTCATGGGTATCTTTGCCCTCCAGCAGGTGGCTACCGCCTACGCCAAGGGCCAGCAGGAGATGCCTCCTGTGGACGCCAAGAGCCTGAGCGGCTTTGGCCTGACCCTGAAGGACTTCACCGACAACATGAAGACCATCGTGGTCTCCCTGGTCATCGGCCTCTTCATCGGCTTCCTGCCCGGCATGGGTTCCGGTATCTCCAACCTCATCGCCTACGGCCAGGCCAAGCGGATGGACAAGCACCCCGAAAAGTTCGGTACCGGCTACGACCCCGGTATCTGGGCTACTGAGGTTGCCAACAACGCCGGCGTGGGCGGCGCCATGATCCCCATGATCTCTCTGGGCATCCCCGGCGACGCCACCACCGTGCTCCTCCTCTCCGCCATGACCATCAAGGGCCTCCAGCCCGGCCCCATGTTCATCCAGACCAACCCCACCCTGGCCGCTTACATCTATGTCATCATGATGATCAGCTCTATCGCCATTGTGTTTATTGAGCTCTTCACCAAACGGTGGTTCCCCCTGCTTCTGAAGGCCCCTTATCATTACCTGTTCAGCGCCATCCTGGTGATCTGCTTCATGGGCGCCTTCTCCTCCACCACCAGTATGTTCAACGTATACCTGGTGCTGGTTCTGGGTATGCTGGGCATTCTGCTGGACGTGTTTGGTATGCCTTCCACTCCCCTCATGCTGGCCTTCATTCTGGGCGGCAAGATCGAGAGCTACTTCCGGATGGGCTGCTCCTATGCCCGTGGTGACCTGACCTCCTTCGTCACCCGTCCCATCTCCCTGATCTTCATCCTCATCGCTGTCTGGTCCGTCATCGGCCCCATGATCAGCAAGTTGATCAAGAGCCGGAAGAACGGCAAGAACGCCTGATCCACCCTCGGCATTGGAGAACGGAGCCGGGCCGGAGTGCTGCTCCGGCCCGGCTCTTTCTGTCTGACACAACACTTCATGGAGGCAATAGAATGAGAACTGTCATTGATCCCGGCAAGGAACGCCGGAGCGTCAATTTTATCGACAACATCTGCTTTTCCCATGTGACCGACCTGGAGGGGAAACCCCTGGATCTCACCCTCTCCCTCATGGTCCAGAACGGGAACAGCGAAATGCGGCTGGCGGACGGCAAGGACGACGAGGTCTCCACCGGCAAACAGCCCCTGGTGGTCTGGATCAACGGCGCAGGCTGGCGCGCCTGCGACAAGAACCTAATGGCCGCCGAAATGGAATTCCTGGCAGAGGCCGGGTACGCCGTGGCCTGCATCACCTACCGGAACAGCTCCCTGGGCCATTTCCCGGATCAGCTCATGGACTGCAAGACTGCGGTCCGGTTCCTGCGGGCCCATGCGGCAGAGTACAACATCGACCCGGACCGGGTGGCCACCATGGGCCGCTCCGCCGGGGGGCACCTGTCCACCTGGATGGCTCTGAACACCGATGGCTTTGATACCCCGGAGTGGGCGGATCAGTCCAGCAAGGTGCAGGCTGCGGTGAATATGTTCGGCCCCACCGACATTACCTACTGTGCCCTCCAGAACATGGAGAAGGTGAAGGATCCCTCCTACCGCTGGCACGATATGAGCGAGACCCACGAGGGCGCCCTGATGGGCGTGACCCGGGGGATGGCCCGGGAGGATATCCTGGCCCTGGCAGACAAGGCCGGCCCCATCAACTTCCTCCACAAGGATATGGCTCCCCTGGCCATCCTCCACGGGGACCAGGATCCCCTGGTGGACTGCCAGATCAGTGAGAACCTGTACCAGAAGATGGTGGACCTGGGCCTGGAGGATCAGACCCGCCTCTACATCCTGAAGAACGGGGGCCATGGCACCCGGGAGTTCTTCCAGCCCTCCACCAAAAAACTGATTCTGGAGTTCCTGGATCGGTATCTCAAGTAAAGGGAGGCTTCGTTATGCCTTTGACCCAAGCCCGAAAAAAGAAATACTGGAAAATTCTGGAGGAGACCGGCGGCCACAAAGAGACCCAGCTCCGCCGCCGGAAAGTGCCCTGCGAGTATCAATCCTTCCTCCGCCAGTGTGTCCGGGAGGAGCGGGAACTGTTTTTCCCCGGCCTCGCCCCGGTGCGGGTCATCCTGACCCGGGCAAAGACCATGATCCCCCAGGCGCCCCTCCACATCAACTTCCACGGGGGCGGGTTTGTCTTTAAGCAGAACCAGGACGATGACCTTTACTGCGCCCACCTGGCCGCCGCCACCGGAGGGATGGTGGTGGATGTGGACTACGCTTCCAGCCTGGAGGATCCCTTTCCCATGGCCCTGGACCAGTGCCGTCAGGTGGTCCTTTGGGCGCTGGGGCAGGTGGACCGCTGGGGATGCTCTCCCCGGCGAATCTCCCTGGGAGGCTCCAGTGCCGGAGGGAACCTGGCTCTGGTCCTGGCCCTTTGGGCCGTGGAGACGGGGAAGTTTCATCCCTGTCTGTTGGTGCTGGAATATGCCGCCAACGACAACGCCCAGTGTGTGGGGGACCCGGCCCAGCTGCGGAGCGAGGTATTCTCCCGGCTCTATGTGGCCGACGACCTGGCGCTGCTGAAGGATCCCCGTGTGAGCCCCGTTTACGCAGACGACAGCCAGCTTCGGGGGCTGCCCCCCACCCTTATCATTGCCCCGGGAAACTGCCCCTTCTACCACAGCAACAACGCTTTGGGGATGCGGATGGCGGAGAACGGGGTGCGGGTGACCTTCCAGGTCTACCCGGACAGTCCCCACGGATTCATCGTCCGGATGACCGGAAAGGATTGGCAGCAGGCCCAGGAGCTGGTGATCCGGGCCATCCGGGAGGAACAGCTTCCTCCCACAGCGGAACGATAAGAGAAAAAGGACCCCGTCCGGTATCATCCCGGATGGGGTCCTTCTCTTTTTT
>CALXEN010000223.1 GCA_944387325.1 uncultured Clostridia bacterium
CTATATCCTTCTTCACCGGAAAACTCTCCACCGCCAGGGGGTGCAGCTGGTCATGGCTTGGCTGCCCCGGGAGAAGGCCAGGGATCTCTTCCGGCTCCTCCGGCTGGTGGGGGAGAGCTTCCGGATCTTCTTCGGGGTCCAGTGCCTGGAGGCTGTAATATTGGCCTGTATGCTGGCAGCGGCCATGTTTATCTGCCGGCTCCCCAACATCGCTCTGATCTGTGTGGTGGTGGGGATCACCGCCATCATCCCCATTTTCGGCAGCTTCATCGGGGCCGGGGTGGGGATATTCATCACCCTGGCCCAGCAGCCGGAGAAGACCCTCTGGTTCCTGGTGATTTTCCTGGCGGTACAGCAGATCGAGGGATCCTTTGTCTATCCCAAGGTGGTGGGCAATTCGGTGGGGCTGCCCCCCATCTGGGTGCTGGCTGCCGTTACCCTGGGGGGCCGGCTGTTCGGGGTAACGGGGATGATCCTGATGATCCCGGTATTCCGGGTACTGTACACCGTTCTGGGAGAACTCACCCACCGGAGGCTGGACCAAAACTCCTGAAGATTTGAGGACATTTTTTAAGAAATGTCGGAAAAACTCTTTATTTTCTTAAAGCGATAAAGTAAAATGAGGAGAGGAAAAGCAGAAGGAAAGGAAAGAGTATTATGAACTTCGTATTCATCAGTCCCCATTTTCCCACCAACTATTGGAACTTTGTCCAGCGGCTCCACCTGAACGGGGTCAATGTGCTGGGCATCGGCGACTGCCCTTATGACGAGCTTCGCTGGGAATTGAAGGAGAGCCTCACCGAGTATTACCGGGTGGACAACATGGAGCACTATGACGAGATGCTCCGGGCCATGGGATATTTCACCTTCAAGTACGGCAAGATCGACTGGGTGGAGAGCAACAACGAGTATTGGCTGGAACAGGACGCTCAGCTCCGCAGCGACTTCAACATCACCACCGGTCTCAATGCCAAGGAGATCAGCCGGTATAAGTCCAAGTCCGGGATGAAGGCCTATTATGAGAAGGCGGGGATCCCTGTGGCTCGGTATCATATGGTCCAGGGCAAGGAGGACTGCCTCAAGTTTATCCAGGAGGTGGGGTATCCCGTGGTGGCCAAGCCGGACAGCGGGGTGGGCGCCAGCGATAACTGGAAGATCAAGAACGAGGCCGACCTGGAAAACTTCCTGGACGGGAAGCGGTACGGGGTCCAATATATCATGGAGGAGTTCGTGGACGGGGAGATCGTCACCTTTGACGGAATTTCCGGCCGGAACGCCGAGATTTTCTATGCCACCAGCCATGTGAGCCCCGACTCCATCATGGATGCGGTGAACGACAAGACTAGTCTTTGGTACTATGTAGACAAGAGCATCACCGACAATCTGCGGAAGGCAGGGGAGGCCACCATCAAGGCCTTCGATGCCCGGAACCGGTTCTTCCACTGCGAGTTTTTCCGGCTCAAGACCGGCAAGCCCGGCCTGGGGAAGAAAGGGGATATTGTGGGCCTGGAGGTAAATATGCGCCCCGCCGGAGGCTTTACCGTGGATATGGAAAACTTTGCCGGCAGCCTGGACCTTTACCAGCTCTGGGCCGATATGGTGGCCTTTGGGGAGATGCGCCATCCCCTCGCCGAGCGGATGCAGTATTGCGCCTGCGCTACCCGGCGGGATGAAAACCGGTACTCCGTCCCCGAGTGGGAGATCCTGAAGCGGTACCAGAAAAATCTCGTTATGGTGGAACGGCTGCCGGAGGTGCTGGCCGAGACCATGGGGAATATGCTCTACATCGCCTGTTTCGAGACTAAGGAGGAAATGGACGGCTTCGGAAAGCTGGTTATGGCCTCACCGAAAAAATAAGAAATGGATATTATACGCTCCCTGCGGAGGAGGGTAAATCTACACAAACCTGCACGAAGGAGTGTTTTGAATGGCTTTGAGCAGACGGAAGGATCTGCGGAAAAATAAGTGGCTTTCGGCTGAAATTGCGATCTTGTTTGTGGTCGCTGTATGCACAATGACCATCTGCACCAGGTGCTCCTTTATTTACCCTACCAACGGATGGGTGGATGCGAATTGCTTTTTCACGGTGGGGAAATCCATGCTGGCAGGAAAGGTGCCTTACAGGGACCTTATCGAGCAGAAGGGGCCTGTCCTGTATATGCTGCACGCTCTGGCGGCCCTGATCTCCTGGGACACCTTTTTCGGCGTATATCTGCTGGAGGTGGCTGCGGCGTTTGGATTCCTGTGGTTCTCCTACCAAAGCATGAAACTGTTTCTGGGAAGATATGCTCTCTTTGCCGTGGTACCGGTGGCATATCTTTCCTACACCATGAAGAGCTTTGCCCTGGGAGACAGCGCCGAGGAATTTTTCATGCCGCTGCTGGCCTACCTGATCTGGGTAGGACTGAAAGCGCTTCTGGCCGGGGAGCTGCCCACCGGAAAGGAATACTTTGCCGTGGGCGTTACAGCGGGCCTTGTATTCTGGGTCAAATTCACCAATGTAGGGTATTACGTAGGGTGGTACGTTCCCTTTTTCCTGCTCATGGTCAAGGATAAACGATGGAAGGAGCTTCTGCTGTCCATCCGAAATGTCCTGCTGGGAGTGGCGGCAGTCTCCCTGCCGGTACTGGCTTACTTCGCCTGGAACGGGGCGCTGACCGATCTGTTTCAGGTATACTTTTACAACAATATCTTTAATTACACCTATGCCAACGAGCTGGGATTCACAGGGATGCGGCTGGGACTGCGGTATAATGTGGCCCAGGGGATAGCCGAGATCCATAAAGGTTCGGCTCCGGCCTTCTGGCTGTTCTGGGCAGCGGTGGTGTGGTTTGGCGTAAGGAAAAAATTCCTGCCGGCATTCTATACCTTTTCCATCGCCGCCTTTGCTGCCCTGGGAATCTATTGCACCACGGTCCGATTTGAGTACTATTCCCAGGGATTTGCCTGCTTTATCCCCCTGGGAGTTGCAGCCGTGGCGGAGGCTGTGGTTCTGGTTCTCCGGTCCAGAAAGGGGCTGTGTATTGCGGCGGGGGTTTGTGCCAGCCTTTGGTTTGCCGCAGAGTATCGAAACGCCCCCAATCTGCCCTGGCGGTACTATAAACAGGAGGATCTGCCCCAATTCCAGTTTGCGGAGATCATCAACCAGAAAGAGGACGCCACCCTTTTGAATTATGGATTCCTGGATGGAGGGTTTTACACAGTCAGCGGTATTGTGCCCAACTGTCCCATGTTCTGCCAGCTGAATGCAAATCCTGATCTAAACCGGGAAATGCAGGATGGGTACCTTGAGGAAGGAATGGTGGACTTTGTTGTTACCTACGATCAGATATTGGAAAAGGATAATTACCGGATGATCATGGAAAGCGATCTCTACCGGCTTTACCAAAAAGTTCAATAAATAAGACAGCATTCAACGACGGTCTGAAAGGAAGAATTCTATGTGGTTTGATGAAGCAGTGATCTATCAGATCTATCCCTTGGGAATGTGCGGTGCACCCTACCGGAACAGCGGGGAGGAGAGCCACAGCATCCTTCAGGTCCTGGACTGGGTGGACCATATCCGTTCCCTGGGGGCCACCACCGTTCTCTTCAACCCCCTCTTTTACTCGGACGCCCACGGCTATGATACTCGGGATTACACCCTGGTGGATAACCGCCTGGGGACCAATGAGGATTTCCGGAAGGTATGCCAGGCCATCCACGGCGCCGGCATGAAGGTGATGCTGGACGGGGTGTTCAACCATGTGGGACGGGGGTTCTGGGCCTTCCGGGACCTGCGGGAGAAAAAGTGGGACAGCCCTTACAAGGATTGGTTCAACGTCCATTTTGACGGGGACAGTCCTTACCAGGACGGCTTCTGGTACGAGGGTTGGGAAGGCCACTATGAGTTGGTCAAGCTGAACCTGAAAAATCCGGCGGTGGTCCAGCACCAGTTTGACGCCATCCGGAAATGGGTGGAGGAGTTTGACATTGACGGCCTCCGGCTGGATGTGGCCTACTGCCTGGATCTAGATTACCTGCGGCAGCTGCGGCAGTTCACCAATGGGCTGAAGGAGGATTTCGTCCTCTTTGGAGAGACCCTCCATGGAGACTACAACCGCTGGATGAACCCGGAAATGTGCCACTCGGTCACCAACTACGAGTGTTACAAGGGCCTCTATTCCAGCTTCAACTCCATGAATATGTTCGAGATCGGCCACAGCCTGGCCCGGCAGTTCGGCCCCGAGCCCTGGACTCTTTACAAGGGTCAGCATTTGGTCTGCTTTGCGGATAACCACGATGTGAGCCGGATCGCCTCCGTCCTCACCGATCCGGAGCACCTTTATACCCTTTACGGCGTCATGTTCGGTATGCCGGGGGTCCCCGCCCTCTATTACGGCAGCGAGTGGGGAGTGGAAGGGGATAAGGCTAAGGGAGACCAGGACCTCCGGCCAGCCCTGAAAAAACCCCAGTCCAACCGGCTCACCCAATGGATCTCCCAGTTGGCCAGGGCCCACAAGGAGAGCGAAGCCCTCTGCTACGGCAGCTATCGGAATGTGATGCTCAACAACAAGCAGATCATCTTCGAACGGGCCGGCAACACCCAGCGGGTGCTGGTGGCCATCAACGCCGACAGCCAGCCCTACACTGCCCATTTCAATGCCGGCTGCGGCCGGGCCACCGATCTCATCACCGGCCAGCCTCACGACTTCGGCGGCGGCAGCGAGCTGCCTCCTTACAGCGTCCGGTACTGGCTCTGTGAGAAATAAGGATTCCCTGTAAAAGCAACGTCCCCGGCAGTCTGCCGGGGACGTTTTTGGCGAAAAGACAAAAAAAGAGCCCTGCTCTACCAGGAGCAAGGCTCTCTCTTCCGGTCCCCTGCAAAGAAGGACAGGGGTTGGGCCCGTTGGAAGAAACGGCGGAAACCCAAACTGTTGAAAGGAAACACATGAAAAAAGTTTGTAACCAACCTGCAATTAAATTGTAACCAAATTGAAATAACTTGTCAATACCAAGAAGGAGAAAAATTGGTAAAAAATATGAAAAAATTCTAAACAATCCTTCTTGTTGAAGGGCCCGCCAGGGAAGTATTACTTATCCCGGCAGGTTGTTGTGAAAATGTCGCTTTTTCTACAAAAGGGGAGGAAAAAGTTTGGCAGGGAAGGGCTTTGTTTTTTGGCTTTTTCTGTGCTACAATGGTAAACAAAAAATCACACCCAGTAAGCAGAAAAGGAGAAATGTTATGGCTACTTATTTTACCGAGCCCAGCCGCACTTTTGGCGAGTATTTGCTTGTTCCCGGGTATTCTTCCTCGGAGTGCGTGCCGGATGCCGTCAGTCTCAAGACTCCTTTGGTAAAGTACAGAAAGGGTCAGGAGGAATGCCCCCTGACCATGAATATCCCTATGGTCAGCGCTATCATGCAGTCGGTGTCCGGGGATAACCTGGCCATCGCCCTGGCCAAGCAGGGAGGCGTGTCCTTCATCTACGGCAACCAGAGCGTCGAAAGTGAGGCCGCCATGGTGGGCAGGGTCAAGAGCTACAAGAAGGGCTTTGTGACCAGCAAGTGCAACCTTTCTCCCGAAGCCACTCTGGCCGATGTGCTGGCGCTGAAAGCTACCACCGGCCACTCCACCGTGGCCATCACTGCCGACGGCAGTGCCCACGGCAAGCTGCTGGGGATCGTGGCCAGCCGGGACTACCGGGTCAGCCGGATGAGCGTGGAGACCCCCGTCAGCGAGTTTATGACCCCTCTGGAGAAACTGGTGGTAGCCCCCGACACCACCACCCTGAAAGAAGCCAACGACATTATCTGGGACAACAAGATCAACAGCCTGCCCCTGGTGGACAGCCAGGGCAACCTCCAGTATCTGGTGTTCCGGAAGGATTATGACAGCCACAAAGAGTTTGTCAACGAACTGCTGGATGCCAACAAGAGCTATGTGGTGGGCGCCGGCATCAACACCCGGGACTATGCCAAGCGGGTGCCTGCACTGGTGGAGGCCGGGGCTGATGTCCTCTGCATCGACTCCTCAGAGGGCTTCAGCGAATGGCAGAGCCGGACCATCTCCTGGATCCGGGAGCATTACGGCGACACCGTCAAGGTAGGTGCCGGCAACGTGGTGGACCGGGACGGGTTCCGGTTCCTGGCCGAGGCCGGAGCCGACTTCGTAAAGATCGGCATCGGTGGCGGCTCCATCTGCATCACCCGGGAGACCAAGGGCATCGGCCGTGGACAGGCTACCGCCGTCATTGAGGTGGCCAAGGCCAGGGACGAGTATTACAAGGAGACCGGCATCTACGTGCCCATCTGCTCCGACGGCGGCATTGTCCACGACTACCATATCACCCTGGCCCTGGCCATGGGAGCCGACTTTGTCATGCTGGGCCGCTATTTCGCCCGGTTTGACGAAAGCCCCACCAACAAGCTGCGGATCAACGGCAACTATGTGAAGGAGTACTGGGGCGAGGGCAGCAACCGTGCCCGGAACTGGCAGCGGTATGACCTGGGCGGCGCCACCAAGCTCAGCTTTGAGGAAGGGGTGGACAGCTATGTGCCCTATGCCGGTCCTCTGGCAGACGGCGTGAATATCACCCTGTACAAGGTCAGGAGCACCATGTGCAACTGCGGGGCCCTTTCCATCCCCGAGCTCCAGGAGAAGGCCCGCCTCACCGTGGTCTCCTCCACCAGCATTGTGGAGGGCGGCAGCCATGATGTCATCTTGAAAAACAGCCAGGGAGCCAATTAAATTCAACCGACACAGAAAGATCCCGGATCCAGCAGGACCCGGGATCTTTTTTGTTAATCTTCTTTCAAACGGGGACGGAACCGGAAATAGACACAGAAGGAGAGGATCACCGTCAGGGTGTCCGCCGTCACCTGGGACCAGACCAGGCCGTACATCCCCACCAGGGTGTTCAGAAGAAAGAGCATGGGAATGTTGAATCCCAGCCAGCGGGTGACGCCCAGGAAAAGGGAGATCCGTC
The DNA here is from genome assembly GCA_944387325.1 of uncultured Clostridia bacterium. Lineage (GTDB taxonomy): Bacteria > Bacillota > Clostridia > Oscillospirales > Ruminococcaceae > CALXEN01. Next base: position 6,969 of record CALXEN010000223.1, read on the forward strand.
CTTTCCCGAAGGACTGGAAGAGGTAGACGGTGAAGAAGCTGAGGAACATAAGGGGAGTGGCCAGCACCCGGATCCGGAGGAACTGGGTGGCCAGGGCTACCGTCTGGGGGTCCGAGATGAAAAGACCGGCCAGCTGGGGGGCAAAAAGCTCATAGAGGAGGATGCTCATCCCCGCAATGACCAGACCCAGTCCCCGAGACAAACGGATGGCGTCCTCCATCCGTTTCTTGTCCCCGGCAGAGTAGTTGTAGGCCACCAGGGGGAGCATCCCCTGGCAGATCCCGATCCCCACGTTCAGGGGGAACCGCTCTACCTTCAGCACGATGCCGATGGCCGCCAGGGCCAGATCGTGGTAGGAGACCATCAGCTTGTCCAGGATTACATAGTCCAGATCAAAGAGCAGGGTGGCAACGGCGGAGGGAATCCCTACCCCGAACACCCCTGCAATGCTGGACCGGGCGGGCAGCCCTGTCCGGGGATCAAAGGTGATGATGGAGCAGGGGCCCATTCCGGCCACCACCCGCAGGAAAAAGAGGAGGGCCACGCAGTTGGAGATGCAGGCGGCGATGCCGGCTCCCAGCACCGCATGGCCGGAGGGCAGCAGCACAAACATGAAGAGGGGATCCAGGGCAATGTTCAGAAGGCCGCCCAGGATGATGCCGGTGCTGGCTTCCCGGGAGCGGCCGATGCTTCGGATCAGGTTGGCCAGCACGTTGGAGAGGACCGTGGGAATCCCACCCAGCACAATGACGCAGAGGGCATATTGCCGGGCGTAGGGATAGGTGTTCTCTCCGGCGCCCAGCAGACCCAGAAGGGGATCCATAAAAAGGAAGGTGCCCAGGGCAAAGGCGGCAGCGATGGAAAATCCCAGCCAAAGGGAGAAAACGCCTACCTTCCGGGCTTCTTCCTCCCGATTCTGCCCCAGGAGCCGGGAAATAAGGGAGCCCCCGCCAATGCCGGAAAGCCCGGCCAGACAAAGGGTGATGTTGAAGACCGGCAGGATGAGGGAGGTGGAGGCCACCATATAGGGGTCTCCGGTCTGGCCTACAAAAAAGGTGTCGGCCATATTGTAGATCAAAACGATGAGCTGGCTGACCACCGCCGGCAGGATCATCTTCCTCAGCGCAGCGGGGACAGGCATATCCCGGAAGATCCGGGTCTGGGGGGACAGGGTTTCGGAACCCATAAAAACACCTTCTTTTTCAGTTTAAACCATGAATAAAAGGTCCCATCCCAGCAAAAAGGCGGTTGCCCTGTGGGCAACCGCCTTTTTGCTGGTGCGAGAGATGGGACTTGAACCCACACGC
>CALXEN010000224.1 GCA_944387325.1 uncultured Clostridia bacterium
GTCATAGTCCCGTACCAGGGTCACATACTCCATAAAATGCTCCCGCACCATGTCGGTAAAATACATGCTGGGGGTAAAGGGATACTGCTCCAGATGGGCCAAAGCATCCCCCTCCGGGGCGGGCGGGGCCGGGTCCTCCAGCTGCCGCAGCCGGTCATAGTCCCGCACCAGGGTGACGTACTCCATAAAATGCTCCCGCACCATGTCGGTAAAATACATGCTGGGGGTAAGGGGATACTGCTCCAGATGGGCCAAAACATCCCCCTCCGGGGCGGGCGGGGTGTGGTCCTGCCGGTTCAAATTCTGGTGGAGCTCCAGGGTGAGGGCGGTGGCGTCGGGGGCAAGGGCCCGGGAGGCCTTGATCTTCTGGTTTCGGGTGCGGTGCTTTTGGGAATAAAACTTGAAGCTGGTCTTGCCCAGCTGGGCGGTGTCCTGGATGTTGGCGGTCTTGGCCCGGTAGACCTCCATGGGGTCGGCCTGCACCTGGTCCAGGTCCAGCTCCATGGCCTCCGCCAGCGTCTGCTGCTGGCGCTGCTGGCGCTCCTCCTGCTGGCGGAGCTGCTGGGTCTGGCGCTGCCGCTGTTGGGTCAATTCATCCATTGGAACGGCTCCTTTCTCCGAGCATCCACCGGGGCAGGGGGGCGTATCCCCCCCGGCACAGGGTGATGGTATGGGTGGGCCGGCCCAGCAGGTGGGTATACAGCCCCTCCCCCTGGGCGGTGGACAGGATCATGTCCAGCGGGGTGTGGGGGGGATAGTCCCGGCACAGGTCCCCGATGGCCCGGGCCAGCAATCTGGCCAGAGCGCCGGAGTGGCCGGCGGCCACCCAGCAGTAGTCCAGGCTCAGCCCCTCCGGGCCGCCCCGGAACAGCAGCGCGCCCTGGAGGGTCTCCCGGTCCATCAGCACATAGCTGGCCGGGCCCTGCCCCAGGTAGTGGTACAGGGAAAGGCCGGTCTGCTCCCGCAGCCAGCTGGAAAACCGGAACCGCTCCCCACGGGTCAGCTCCTCCAGGGTCTGGCAGCCCCCCGGCCGGGGGGTGATGCGCTGGCGGGCCAGGGCCTGGGCGGTCTCTCCCAGGGTGGCTGCGCCCAGGGGGAACTCCTCGGCGGCCAGGGAAAAGCCCGCCTGAAGCAGGAAGGGGTCCAGCAGGGCCCGTTCCCCCTGGCGGGCATAGGTGAGCCCCACCCGGCTACAGCCCACCCGGGCCATCTCCTCCCCCAGCTCTGTCACCAGGGCGGTGGCCAGCCCCAGCCGCCGGGCGGGGGGCCGGACATAGAGGCTGTGGAGGACGCCCTCCGGCTGGCCGGGCTCCCATACCAGGGCCCCCTGGGGTTGGCCCAAAAATACCGCCCCGATGGCCCCCAGCCTGCCCCCCATCACCTGGCGGAAGAGCTCCGGAGGAATGCAGGGGGCCCAGCGGGGGGCGCTGGTTCCGTCCAGGACCACACATCGCACTGCCGCTTCCTCCTCTCCGCCGTTGGTTTATCCCATTATAATGTCTAATGCGTATTTCCACTGGCACGTCAAAACGCGCCAGTGGAAGGCGCAAGGTTTTTTGGGACAAAATTGTCCAAAAAACTTGCACTTGAACAAAGCCATTTGGCCCTAAAAGCCTTGGTTTTTAAGGCTTATGGCTTTGTTCAGTACATATTATTATAAAAAGGGACTATCCAAAAAGCAACGGCCAAAACCCACGGGTTCCCGTCTTTTAAATATTTTTTAGACTGGACGGGGCGTCCTCCCCAAATTCCGTCAGGTTTCCCCAGAACCGCTTGGGCATGTGGGTCATGCGGCAGCGGGGGTTGTACCGGCCCTCGATGGAGATGGTGCGGTAAAACTGCCGCCACAGGGCCCGGAAGTCCAGTTCCGCCCCGGCGGCAGGGGAGAGGGTAAAGTCCTCCAGGGGGAGGATGGCCCATCTGCCCCCCTGGCAGAACAGGGCCTCCCGGTGGGTCTGGTCGTAGAGCACCAGGCTTTCCCCGGGATAGCGGGCGGCAAAGTGGGGTCGCAGCAGGGGGAGCACCCGGTTTTTGGGGGCAATCTCCCCGGCCAACACCCCATTCTGGTCGGAAAAGCGGACAAAGCCCTTGAACAGGTGGGCCTCCCGGGTGAGATGGCCCACCGCCTGGGTGAGGGCGGCCACCTGGGGGTGGGTCAGATCCCGGGTCACCCCGGGCCCCCGGTCATACCCCAGCCGTAAAAAGGCCCACAGGGCCAGCTCCCGCTCCGGCAGGCAGGTGAGAAAGCCCTGCACCACCAGCCGCTTGCCCTCCGCCCCCAGCTTGGGTCCCAGAGAACGATACACCCGCCGGGCTTTGGCGTCGTCGGTGTCCACCACCCGGGCAGGCCACAGGGACAGCCGGCCGTCCTCCGGCGTGAGAAAGCACGCCGGTTCCTCTTTGTGGGCGTAGGCCGTGAACACGCAGGTGAGAAACCCGGCAAAGCTGCCGTCATAATGATAGCTGCATTTGGGCCAGTCCATAGGCCCCTCCTTTCCGCGGCGTCGGGAGTGGTACGTCTGCGTAGGGGCGACCTGTGGTCGCCCGGCGGTTCGTGTCCCGCCCCGCAACGGCAGCAAACTGCCTGGCCCCCTCATCCGCCCCCTTCGGGGGCACCTTCCCCCCTGTGGGGGGAAGGTCAAGGGCAATCCCCTTAAAACAGGGACAGCTGCTCCGGCTGGTCCGCCATCAGGGCAGGCCGCTCCAGTGCCGCCGGGTGGCGCAGCACCCCGTCGGGATTCACCCTTAATCCCTCCAGCATCTTCCCCGAGCAGGTGATGAAATACTGGGCCCGTTTCAGCACCACCCCCAGGGTTTTCAGCCCCGAGAAGGTGAGGGGCCCCCCCCGCCGGGCGGTAAGAATCCGCCGGGCGGACACCACCCCGATGCCGGGCACCCGCAGCAGGGTCTCGTAGTCCGCCCGATTCACCTCCACCGGGAACCGCTCCATATGGCGCAGGGCCCAGGCGCACTTGGGGTCCACCCGGGTGTCCAGGTTGGGGCTGCTCTCGTCCAGCAGCTCCTCCGCCCGGAACCGGTAGAACCGCAGCAGCCAGTCGGCCTGATACAGCCGGTGCTCCCGCAGCAGTGGCGGCGTAAAATCCCGCCGGGCGGGGAGGAGGGGGCTGTTGGACACCGGCATATAGGCGGAGAAAAACACCCGTTTCAGCTTGTATTTGTCATATAACCCCTGGGTCAGGGTCAAAATGTGCTTGTCGCTCTCGGGGGTGGCCCCGATGATCATCTGGGTGGACTGGCCCGCCGGGGCAAATTTGGGGGCGTGCCTGTACTTGACCAGCTCCCCCTTGCTGTAGACGATGCCGTCCCGGATCTGGGCCATGGGGGCCAGAATGGCCTTCTTTTCCTTGTCGGGGCACAGCTTTTCCAGGCTGGCCTGGCTGGGCAGCTCGATGTTCACGCTGAGCCGGTCGGCCAGCAATCCCAGCCGCTCCGTCAGGGCGGGGTCCGCCCCGGGGATTGCCTTGGCGTGGATGTACCCCCGGAAGCCGTACTCCTGCCGCAGCAGGGTGAGGGCGGAGATCATCTCCTCGGTGGTGCGGTCGGGGCTCACCCACACCGCCGAGGAGAGAAACAGCCCCTCGATATAGTTCCGCCGGTAAAAGCCTATGGTGAGCTCCGCCAGCTCCCGGGGGGTGAAGGCCGCCCGGGGCAGGTCGTTGGACCGGCGGTTGACGCAGTAGGCGCAGTCGTAGATGCACCGGTTGGTGTACAGCACCTTTAATAAGGAGATGC
>CALXEN010000225.1 GCA_944387325.1 uncultured Clostridia bacterium
CGCCGTTGCTCAGCACGGTATCAGCGCTGGTGCCGTAGGTGCCCTCGCCCAGGCTCTCATAGAAGGCCTGGTTCATGGGGTAGAAGGTGGGGAAGTACATCAGGCTCAGGAAGTAGCTGACGGGAACCTCCAGGGTGACCTCCAGGGTCTTGTCGTCAATGGCCTTGACGCCCAGCTCGGAGAGATCCATCTCACCGGCCTGGATGGCGGCGGCGTTCTTGATCTGGCCAATGTCGCTGAGCATATAAGCATACTCAGAAGCAGTGGCGGGATCGCAGGCCCGCTGCCAGCCGTAGACGAAGTCGTTGGCGGTAACAGGCTCGCCGTTGCTCCAGTTGGCATCCTCACGGAGATGGAAGGTATAAACGGTACCATCTTCGCTGATGTCCCAGCTCTCAGCAATGGCGGGAACGGCAGCACCCTCAGCGTCCATCTGAGTCAGACCGTCGGTGAAGTTGGCGATGACCTCGAAGCTGGTACCATCGGTGGCCAGCTGAGGATCAAGGCTCTGAACCTCGACCTCGACCATGACATTCAGGACATTGCTTGCGGAGGTGCTGTCTGCAGTGGCGTCGCCGGTGGTGTCAGCAGTGGTGGTGTCTTCGGTGGAACCGCAGGCGACCATGCTGAGGACCATGACGAGAGCCAGCAGCAGTGCTGCAAACTTTTTCATGTTCATGTGTCTTTTTCCTCTCTGTATAGTAGTGCTTGCCTGCCGGGGGCAGACAAAAAGCAAAAATGCCCTACTTGACCCACCCGGTCTCCTAAGGCACCATCGCAAAGAACATTGTAACTTTACTGTGGTAAAATGTCAACTATCATAGAACAATTTTTACAAAATTGAGAGGAATTTCTGTAAAATGCACACAATTATCCACAAAGTTTTTGGGGATTTGTGAGGAAATTACGAAAAAATGAGTACAGCTGTCCGCAGATAAAAGACAAAGGCATGGACAAAAAATGCCCCAAAGAAAAATCTTTGGGGCAAAATCGGGACCAATAAACTCAAAAAGGTCCGGTTCGTTTGGCAATTCCGGCCAGACAGCGGCGCAGCGGGGTGTAGAGAAGAAGGGTGAGAAGGAAGTTTCCGGCCATGTGATAGAAATCGAACTGAAGCCCGGCCAGCCACCAGGCCAGCACGGCGCTGCCGTCCCAGATAAAGAAATAGACCAGGGAACAAAGACCCCCGAAAGCCAGCCCATACAGCCCCAGGACCACCGCCCAGAAGAGGGGGTGATCGATCCGGCGGAAGAGGAGGACCAACCCCATGAGGATGTACCAGACATAAAGATACATGGCCCACCAGATGCCAAAGCCGTACAGCACCCCTTGGAGCAGCACAAAGCAGCCGATGGCCAGAGGGGTCTGGCGGGGGAGCTCCAGGGTAAAGAGGAGGATGAGAAGGCTCACCGGCTCAATGTTGGGCAGCCCGCTCATGAGCTGCTTCCCCAGAAGCATGAGGGCCGCCATGAGGGCCGCCAGCACCAGGCTGCGGGTGGCGGCCAGAGAGGGGCGAGCCATCAGCCTACGGTGTAGACGAAGCTGTAAACGTCCCCGTCAGCCAGGGTGATGTCAGAGATCCCCACGCTGGTCATCTGGCCTTCCCCGTCCAGAAGGGACCACCAGGCCTGACCCTCGTCCCAGTTGGCTTCCATCCCGTTTACGACGGTGACAAAACCGGCGTCATGCTCCTCCTGGCTGATGAGACCGGCCTCCAGCAGCACGTCCCCCAGAATGGCCCCCTCCTGGGCGGTCAGCTCAAAGGGGGTGGTGTTCCCGTCGGCGTCGGTGACGTTGAAGGTGATGGTGATCTGGGCGGCGTCCTGGCCGTCAGCGGTTTCCTCGCCCTCGGAGGTCTCCTGAGTCTCGGGAGCGGCGGTCTCCTCCACGGAGGCTTCGGAGGTGGCGGTGGCCTGGGCGGCGTCCTGGGCGGCATTGCCGCAGCCGGTGAGGAGAGCCAGGGCCAGGGTCAGGGCCAGCAGCAGGGAAGTGAGTTTTTTCATAATGTTTTCTCCTTTCGGATAAGATGATGGGCAACAAAAAACACCCCTCCGCAAGATACACGGATAGGGTGAGGCAGTGTAAAACGCCCGTCCCGGTTTATCCGGGCGGGAACAGCCGTACCTTCTCCATCGCTCGTGGAGCCGTACCGACAGCCGCCCCGGCGATCTGACTGTGACAGTGGCGGGACCGTGGGGGAGTTTCACCCCGCTTCTCCGGCGCCGCAGAAGCTGCGGCATGGCGGTGTCGTATTGCTGCAAAAGGAATCTCCTTTGTTGCTGGGGCCCAGTATACCAGAGGAAAAGGAAAAAAGCAAGAAAAAAAGGCCGGACCCAGAAGGCCCGGCTATGAAATCATTGCTTTTTGCTAAGGAAACGAAGCAGCGGCACAGTGACCAGAGTTGCGATGATGCCACAGGTAATGGCCTCAAAAAGACCCTGGGCGCCCACCATGGCCAGCACCAGGGTGAAGGGGTTGGAGGCTCCCAGTTTGTCGGCAGTCTCCCGGATGTATGGCACATTGTAGAAAAGCAGCATCATGAACCCCATATAAAAGAAGGTGTTCAAAAGCGGTGTGGACACGGCTCCGATGGCACAGCAGAGTTTGGTCTTGCCAGGCAGGGCCTTTTTGACCCCAAGGTACACCAAACCAGCGCACAGGCCGCAGAGAATCCGGCCAATGACCGCCTGAATGAAGTAGCCCACCGGACTGGCGTTGAGAAGGGCAACCCCCATGAGACTGCTGCCCTGGACGGCATTCATAAAGCTGGTGAGTCCGAAGGCGGCTCCCAGAACGGCCCCCGCCACGGGGCCCATGGTCATTGCACCGATGGCCACCGGGATGGTGATGAGGCTCGTGTTCAGGGGCCCCAGGGGAAGATATCCCAGGGGGGTGTAAGCCATCACCAGCACAATGGCCAGCAAAAGCGCCATCTGAGTAAGGGTGCGTACTTTACTTGTGGAACGATTCATAATTAGCCTCCTGCTGCCGTCCCCGCCTTCCATACCGCAGGGTACAGCGCAAAAATATTTTTGCAGATTCCAGCCGCAAGGTCAGTATACTCCAGGAATTGGCAAAATGCAAGTTGACTTTTCCACCGGCCTCTGCCAATATAACTAATGTAATACACAGGAGGAAGAACCATGGCAGATTTGGTGGAAGTAATAAATTTGGAGGACTCCGCCCTGGCAGTGTACGCCCGGCTGACCCAGGCCCAGCTGCGGAATAAAAAGGAGCCGGAGATGGGCCTGTTTATTGCGGAGAGTCCAAAAGTCATCCGTACTGCCCTGGAGGCCGGGTATCAGCCGGTGAGCCTGCTCATGGAGCGGCAGAAGCTGGAGGGTCAGGGAAAGGAGATCATGGACCTGTGCGGGGAAGTCCCTGTCTATACCGGGGACCGGGAGACCCTGGCAGGGCTGACCGGGTATCAGCTCACCCGGGGGATCCTCTGTGCCATGCGCCGCCCTGCCCCCCGGGACCCCCGGGAGATTTTGGAAAAGGCTCGGCGGGTGGCAGTGCTGGAGGGGATGGTGGACACCACCAACCTGGGAGCCGTCTTTCGTAGCGCCGCCGCCTTGGGGATGGACGGAGTGCTTCTCAGTCCCGGCTGCTGTGATCCCCTGGCCCGGCGGGCCATTCGGGTGAGCATGGGCACCGTGTTCCAGCTTCCCTGGGCAGTGCTGGGGGAAAGCCGGACAGACTGGCCGGAGGGAGGGCTGGCCCTCTTGAAGGAGTACGGCTTTTCCACAGCGGCCATGGCCCTGCGGGAGGACTCCCTCACCCCGGAGGACCCCCGTCTGAAGAGGGCGGAAAAGCTGGCGGTGATACTGGGCACTGAAGGGGACGGGCTGGATCCCCGGACCATTGCCGCCTGCGATCATACCGTCATGATCCCTATGAGCCATGGTGTGGACAGCCTGAACGTGGCTGCGGCCGCCGCCGTGGCCTTCTGGGAACTGGGACGGCACTGAAACGGAACAGAAAAAGCAGGAGACCTGCCGGATTTCCGG
>CALXEN010000226.1 GCA_944387325.1 uncultured Clostridia bacterium
GGATGGAGCCAGGGGATCCGCCGTATTTCCGGTCCCCCTCCAGCGGCATTCCCCGGGAGGAGAACTGGACCCGGATCTGATGGGTCCGTCCGGTGCGGAGCTTCACCAGGACCAGCGAACTGCCGCCGCAGCTTCCCAGCACCCGGTAGGAGAGGGAGGCCTCCTTGACCCCCTTGCGCATCCGGGAGACCACAAAGGTCTTGCCCCTGGCGCTGTCCTTGAAGAGAAGATCCTGATAAAGGCCCTCCTCCGGACGGGGGGTTCCACGGACGACAGCCAGGTATTGCTTTTCGAGCCTGCGCTCCTGCACCGCGGCGGACAAAACGGCGGCCGCTTTCTGCGTCCTGGCAAATACCATTACGCCGCCTACCTCCCGGTCCAGCCGGTGGATGGGATAGATGGACCCTCCGGTCTGAAGGGAGAGGCGGGACACCATGCTGTCTTCCTGACCCGGTGCATTTTGGGAGAGAAGCCCCGGCGGCTTCAGGCAAACAATGGCGGAATCGCTGAGGTGAAAAACGGGTATCATAAAGGTTACCTGCCAATTCTCGTTGTTGTTCCAGGATTTTACCACAAAATACTTGCAATTACAATTCATATAGGGTAAAATACCACACGGAAATATTTCCGATAGGAGGATATGAATATGGCAACGATTACGGCCGGTGAGTTCCGCAACGGAGTCACCTTTGAGATGGAAGGCAAGGTTATGCAGGTGGTGGAGTTCCAGCACGTGAAGCCCGGCAAGGGTGCTGCCTTTGTCCGTACCAAGATGAAGAATGTGGTGACCGGTGCTGTCACCGAAACTTCCTTCAATCCTACTGCCAAGTTTGAGCAGGCGTTTGTGGAGCGCAAGGATATGGAGTACAGCTATAACGACGGCGATCTCTATTACTTTATGGATATGGAGACCTATGATATGCTGCCCATCGGCAAGGATGTCCTGGGAGACGCTTTTCGTTTTGTGAAGGAGAATATGACCTGCAAGGTCCTGAGCTACAAGGGTAATGTATTCGGCGTGGAGGCCCCCAACTTTGTGGATCTGGAAGTGACCGATACGGAGCCCGGCTTCGCCGGCAATACCGCCACCAACGTGACCAAGCCTGCCACCCTGGAGACCGGCGCGGAGATCAAGGTGCCGCTCTTCATCAACATCGGCGACAAGATCACCATTGATACCCGCACCGGGGAGTATCTCTCCCGCTGCAAGAACTGATTCCCTGAGAGCATATATCATTCGTCGTTGTCTGCGGCGCGTGCCGCAAGAAAGGAGAGCGCTATGGAAATTTTGGAAAAAGTCGCTTACCTGAAGGGGCTGGCTGAGGGCCTGGGCCTGGATAACTCCACCAAGGAGGGGAAGATCCTCACCGTAATGATGGATATTCTGGACGATATGGCGTTGGAGCTGCAGGATGTCCGGGATGAGCAGTGCGAGATCGAGGAGGGCCTGGATGCCGTCAGCGATGACCTCAGCGATGTGGAGTCCTTTATCTATGAGGCCTTTGACGAGGACGAGGAGGAGGACGACGAGGACGACGAGCCCGTCTATGAGACTACCTGCCCCAACTGCGAGGAGATCATCCACTTTGATGAGAGCATCCTGGAGGACGGTGCGGTGGAATGTCCCAACTGCGGCGAGAAGCTGGAGTTTGACCTGTCCTCTCTGGAGGAGGACGGCTGCTGCGGCGGCTGCGGCTTCGAGAAGGAGTAAGCGTTTCCCGTTCTGGCGAACGACATAACAAAACAGGACGGTCCTCGGGTGATCCGAGGACCGTCCTGTTTTATGCCTTTGATCCCGATGGGAACGATGAGTGGCTTCTGTAAAATCAGATGTTGTCCAGCAGATGGACGTTTTTCCACCGTCCGCTCCAGAAGAACCAGACGGAGACGCCGCTTCCGATAGCCCAGCCGATGGGCCAGGCCCACCAGATTCCCAGATGGCCCATCCAGACAGGGAGAACGTAGGCCAAGGCAACCCGCAGCACCAGGTCGCTGAAGGTGGCTACCATGAAGTCCCGGGCCGCTCCCGCCCCCTGCAGCACACCGTCACACAGCTGCTTGGCCGCCACAAGGATAATGAAGGGGGCTACAGTCTGGAGATAGGATACGCCTACCTGGATGATATCGGTGCTCTCCGCCGGGACAAAAATTTTCATGGCTGTGGCCGGCATAAATACGAAGAACAGGGTGGAGGGGATGGTCAGAACCAGCTCAATCAGAAGGGCGCCCCGCATCCCGCCCTTCAGCCGGTCCATCTTCCCCGCGCCGATATTCTGAGCGGTGAAGCCCGCCACAGAGGAGGAGATGGAGGCGTTGAGGTACACGACGAAGTAGAGCAGCTTGGTGGCGGAGGAAAATCCGCCGATGATCCCGGGAACGGTGACGGAAAAGCTGTTGACCACAGACTGTACCATCAGATTTCCCACAGAGACAAAGCTCTTCTGGCAGATGCCGGGAATGGCCATTTTGGATATGGATGCCAGAAGGTGAGGAGAAAACTTCTGGTACGGATCGCTCTGAATGGAGCGCAGGCGGCCCATCAGCACTAAGAACGAGGCGGCGGCAGCCACTGCCTGGCACAGGACCGTAGCCAGGGCCAGGCCCTCTACCCCCATGCGGAAGGTAGTAACAAAGAGGATGTTTACGCCCACATTGGAAAGGGAGGAGAGGATCAGGAAAATCAAGGGGGTGACGGTATCGCCCAGCGCGGTAAAAATACCGGTGCAGGTGTTATACAGGAAGATGAACAGCAGGCCGGTGGTGTAGATGTTCAGATAGCCCATGGTG
>CALXEN010000227.1 GCA_944387325.1 uncultured Clostridia bacterium
TGGTAGTCTGCCTGCTGTTGTCGGTATGCTCCACCCTCGGCGGCTCCTTTCTGATTCTTGGTGGAACCAACACCTCCGTCTTCTACGCCCTCACCCTCCTCGCCGCGCTGGCGCTCGCCATCGCCCAGCTCATCGCCATCTACCTGCTGGGCTGTTTGGCCACCTACGGCCAGGCCGCTATCATGGTCCGTCTGGCCCAGCGAGGAATTAACCGCCTGCGTCGGGACCTGTTTGACAAGCTCCAACAGCTCCCTTTAAGCTACTTTGACAAGCACCCCCACGGGGAGCTGATGAGTCGCTTCACCAACGACGCAGACAACGTGCAACTGGCCCTGGAGCAGAGCGTGGTCTCCCTGTGCTCCAGCTGCCTGATGTTCGTGGGCCTGGTGGGGATGATGCTGTTCATTAACTGGAAGCTCTTTTTGGTCACCGCCCTCATTCTGGCCCTTACCATGTTCCTGTTTAAAACCCTGGGCGGCCGCTCCCGCCGCTACTACCAGCAACAGCAAAACGCCCTGGGCCAGGTGAATGGAGATATCCAGGAGATCATCGAGGGGCTAAAGGTGGTCAAGGCTTTTACCCACGAGGAACAGGCCAAGTCCGACTTTAAAAAGCTCAACGAGGCCTACCGGGATGCAGCCCAGAAGGCCAACTTCTACTCCACCATGATCATGCCCACATCGGGTAACCTGATGAACATCAGCTACGCCCTCACCGCCGCCTTCGGCGGGCTGCTGTCCGTCCTCCAGGGCTTCGATCTGGGTGGACTGGTGGTCTACCTCAACTACTGCAAGCAGGTGGGCCAGCCTCTCAACCAGATCTCCCAACAGATGACCTCTCTGCTCTCCGCCCTGGCCGGCGCCGAGCGCATTTTCGACGTGATGGACACCCAGCCAGAGGTGGACCAGGGCCAGATCACTCTGGTGCGGGCCCGAAAGGAAAACGGTGCACTCATTCCCCTGTCCCCTGGAGAGGGGCGCACCGGCACCTGGGCCTGGAAGGTGCCCAAGTCCAGCCCCATGAAGTTGGTGCGGGTGCTGAACCTGCCAGACAAGACCGCCGTGGAGCTGCCCAAAAACGGGGAGCTGGCTGGCCCCAACACCGGCTGGGCCTGGAAGTACCCCGGCCCGGACGGAGCCATGGGCCTGCACCCCATCCGTGGGGCTGTGCGGTGCAAGGAGGGGGAAGACTTCACCTACACCGAACTGAAAGGCGCCGTCCGGTTTGCCCATGTGGACTTCTCCTATGTGCCCGGCAAGCAGGTGCTCCACGACGTGACGGTGTACGCCAATCCTGGCCAGAAGATCGCCTTTGTGGGCTCCACCGGCGCAGGAAAGACCACCATCACCAACCTGATCAACCGGTTTTACGACATTGCTGACGGGAAGATCCGGTACGACGGCATCAACATCAACAAGATCAAAAAGGACGATCTGCGGCGGAGCCTGGGCATTGTCCTCCAGGACACCCATCTCTTCACCGGCACGGTGATGGACAACATCCGGTATGGGCGGCTGGATGCCATCGACGATGAGTGTATGGCCGCCGCCCGGCTGGCCAATGCCGATGACTTTATCCGCCGCCTGCCCAACGGGTATGACACCATGCTCACCGGAGATGGAGCCAACCTGAGTCAGGGACAGCGGCAGCTGTTGGCCATCGCCCGGGCGGCGGTGGCAGACCCGCCGGTGCTGATCCTGGACGAGGCTACCTCCTCCATCGATACCCGCACCGAGACCCTGGTCCAGCAGGGAATGGATGCCCTGATGACGGGGCGAACCACCTTTGTGATCGCCCACCGGCTCTCCACCGTAAAGAACTCTGATTGTATCATGGTTCTGGAACAGGGCCGGATCATTGAGCGGGGCAACCATGACCAGCTCATGGAACGGAAACAGAGGTACTACCAACTCTACACCGGCAACGCTATTGGAACCTAAACAATTTGAGAAGGACTCCCGCAGAGAACAACCCTGCGGGAGCCTTTCTTTTTTGGGGAGATGGCCATAAAAATGGAGCATAGAAGCACATAAGCAATAGGTATTAGACATTGTTTCTATTAACTTCTATAATAAAGTTAAATGAAGAAGGGAGAGATTGAAGTGAAGACCATGGATAAAGCGGTTTTTGACCAGATGAATGTTTTCGGGCAGGGGAAAGAAAACAGCGGCTATGCCCAGTATTTCGTGGGAAACTCCTACCTGAACCCTCTTACTCAGGCGGGGACCTGCCCGGTTTCCCTGGCCAATGTGACCTTTGAACCGGGCTGCCGGAACAACTGGCACATTCATAAGGCGGCCCGGGGCGGGGGACAGATTCTCATCTGTACCGCCGGAGAGGGCTGGTACCAGGAGGAAGGAAAAGCCCCTGTCACCCTGACCCCCGGCACCGTCATGGTCATTCCCGCCAATGTGAAGCACTGGCATGGAGCCAAGAAGGACAGCTGGTTTTCCCATATTGCCCTGGAGGTCCCGGGGGAGGAGACTTCCAACCTTTGGCTGGAGCCGGTAAGTCAGGCGGAATACCTGGCGATGGAATAAGGGAAATCGTTTTACAATCGGCGGCAGCTGGTGTATACTGGAGACAGGATACGAATACCGTCCTGAACAGGAAAGAGGGACGGAAAAGGAGGAAAAACAATGAAAACAGCCGTGAAAAAGCTGACCTTATCCGCCATGTTTTTGGCCCTGGGAATGGTGCTGCCCTTCCTTACCGGGCAGATCCCCCAGATCGGGAGTATGCTTCTTCCCATGCATCTACCGGTATTTCTCTGCGCCCTTATCTGCGGGTGGCAGTATGGGCTCCCTATGGCTTTTGTACTGCCGATTCTCCGGTCGGTGACCTTTGGGATGCCGGTGCCCTATCCTACCGCCCTGGCCATGGCCTTTGAGCTGGGGGCTTACGCCTTCATTGTAGGACTGCTCTACGAGAAATCCCGCTGGCAGTGCATCCGGGCTCTTTACCGGTGCATGATCGCCGCAATGATCGGAGGACGGCTGGTGTGGGGGCTGGTCCAGGCCCTTTTGCTGGGAATGGCCGGCAATGCCTTCGGGTTCCAGGCTTTCCTGGCAGGCGCCTTCTTCAACGCCATCCCCGGGATCATCCTCCAGCTCATCCTGATCCCGGCCATTATGGTCCAGCTGGACCGGACCAAGCTGGTCCCCTTCAAGAAGATGACGGGGCAGAAGTCTCCCCGCACCGCAGAGGATTGAGATGGAACAGGCGGTATACGCAATTCTGGAGCTGGCAGCCCCCGTGCTGAAGGAAAAGCAGCCGGTTCTCATTGCCATCGACGGGCGTTCCGCCGCAGGGAAGTCTACCCTGGCGGCCCAGTTGGAGAAGGCCCTGGGCTGGCAGGTGATCCATATGGACGATTTCTTCCTCCGTCCTGACCAGCGTACCCCTCAGCGGCTGGGCGAACCGGGCGGGAATGTGGATTATGGGCGCTTCCTGGAAGAGGTGCTTCTTCCGCTCAGCCGGGGTGAGGCGGTCCTCTACCGCCCCTATGACTGCCATACCCAATCCTTCCGCACCCCCTCCATCCTGGCCCCGAGCCGGGTCGTGGTGGTGGAAGGCGCCTACAGCTGCCATCCCAAGCTCCGGGAGTACTATGATCTGCGGGTCTTTCTCTCGGAGGACCGGGAGGAGCAGGCCCGCCGGATCCGGCAGCGAAACGGGGACGGAGCAGAGATGTTTTTCCAAAAATGGATCCCTCTGGAGGAACGGTACTTCCGTCATTGCAAAGTGCCGGAGTGCTGCCAGCTTCAGCTGGGATAAGATGAGAACGTTCAATTCGCAGCAGAATGGGAGGTCTTAAGATGTCGGAAAAAATCATTCCCGGAACCGGCGGGGACCGGATTGTCCCCTATGAGGAACGCACCGGGGAGGAAGCCGTGGTCTACTTTACCCGGGATCTCTCCCCGGAGGGACTGGCCAAGATCTACGACCGTGTGAACCAGGGAATTACCGGGAAGGTGGCGGTCAAGCTCCACACCGGAGAAAAAAACGGCCCCAACATTATACCCCGTCCCTGGGTGAAAGAGCTGATCAGGACCCGCCTGCCCCAGGCGGCCATTGTGGAGACCAATACTTACTATGAAGGGGACCGGTACACCACAGTTCAGCACCGGGAGACCCTGAAGGTCAACGGCTGGGATTTCTGCCCGGTGGATATTCTGGACGAGGAAGGAACCGCCCTTCTCCCCGTAAAGGGCGGTAAGTGGTTTCGTGAAATGTCGGTGGGGAGTCATCTGCTCCAGTATGATTCCTTGGTGACCCTGACCCATTTCAAGGGCCATACCAAAGGCGGCTTCGGAGGCTCGGGGAAAAACCTGGGGATCGGCTGTGCAGACGGACGTCTGGGCAAGGCATGGATCCACACCACCCCCGGCCAGCCGGATCTCTGGGATATCAGCAATGAGGAGTTCATGGAGCGGATGATGGAATCCGCCAAGTCGGTGGTGGATCACTTCGCTGGGCACATTACCTATATCAACGTCATGCGGAATATGTCTGTCTCCTGTGACTGCGAGGGCTGTGCCGCTGCCCCGGTGGTCACCCCTGATGTGGGGATTGTGGCTTCCCTGGACATTCTGGCTGCCGACCAGGCCTGCGTGGACATCATCTACGCTATGCGGGAGGACCAGCACCATGATTTTGTGGAGCGGATGGAGAGCCGCCACGGCCTGCGTCAGCTCACCTATATGAAGGAGCTGGGGATGGGCCATGACCGGTATTGCCTGGTAGATCTGGACAATCAGGACGCCCCCATGACAGTGCAGGAAGCGGTGAAGGATCTGGAACCCTTCAAGAAGATCCAATTATAAAGGAACCATGAGAAAGGAAAACCGCCTGAGGCTTTAAGTCCCAGGCGGTTTTCCTTATATAAGAACCACAATGGTGAGGAAAAAGCTCCAAAGGCCGGTGAGCCCCAAAAAGAAGGAGAGAACCGACAGCCTTTGGATCGGCATGGGCCGCAGCTTTCCAGAGCCCAAAAACCCGGCAGGATTTACAATGGACAGAACCAGGGCAATCAGGCTGGCCCAAGCCATATAAAAGGGGATGGCCACCCCCAAAATTCCAAATGCCACAGCGGTCCAGGCCATGGACAGCTGGGTAGCTAGTTTGGGCCCGTGCGGGGGAGAGGGCGGCTCCTCTGTGTAACCGGGACGGAGAGGGAAGAACTGTTCCCCTGAAAGGGCAAAGGCGCCTTCCGCCAGCAGGGGGGAGGGCGTAAAGACCGGAGGGGGCGGGAACAGCTTTCGGCGCCGGTTCCAGATCCGGGCCAGCCAGAGCCCTACAATGGGTGCGGATACCCAGGGGATGAGGGCCAGCAGATTGGAGTCGGTAAGGGTGTTGAGCCAGAGACTGACCAGGGTGGGGATCCCTATAAGCAGGACCGTGGAGGTCCAGAGGGCGGCAGGTTTCGTATCCATACTATCACTCCATTTCTTCCAGCTGATCCAGGGCCCGGCTCAATTCCTGCCGGGCTTTTTCAATGGCCCGCCGGTCCCGCTGGGCAAGGCTCTGTTCAAACTGGGTCATGACCCGGTCTACCTCCTGTCGTACCGCCCCGGAGGTTTTTTGGTAAAGCTGTTCACCCCGGAAAAGAAGGAGGCAGTTGGGCTCCTCCTCCCTGGGCGGGATCTTCAAAAATTGAAGATCCTTCAGCCGGGCCCGGGCTTCCTGGTCTGACAGGGTTCGGCTTCCGTTCTGGATGATTTTCTGGTGTTTTTCTCCGGTAGAGTTGACCAGTACCTCCACCTCCAACAGGGCGTTTACATCGTAGGTAAAGGTCACATCCACAGATTC
>CALXEN010000228.1 GCA_944387325.1 uncultured Clostridia bacterium
GCCCTGACCATGCTGGAGATGGCCCGCAAGCAGCTCCTCCCCGCCGTCAACGACTATATGGCCCAGGTAGCCAAGGGTGCCGCCGCCAAGAAGTCGGTGAGCGAGTCCATCAGTGTCTATGCCGAGACCAAGACCCTGAAGGCCCTCAGCACCCAGGCCGACGCCATGAGTGACGCCATCGATCAGTTGGAAGATCTTATGAACAAGGCAGAGTCCTGCACCGAAAGCCTGGCGGAAGCCTGGTGCTACCGGGAACAGGTGATCCCCGCCATGGACGCCCTGCGGGCCGCCGCCGACAAGGCCGAGACTCTCTGCAGCGAGGAAGCGTGGCCCCTGCCCAGCTACAGCCGGATGCTCTACTACGTTTGATTTTTTCTCCTGTTTTCCGGTTTATATCTTTGGCTGCCGCTCCCGTTTCCCGGGGGCGGCAGCCCTGCGTTTGGGGGAAAATTTCGGGTTTTCATTGACATTTTCTTTCCGGACCGGTATAATCAGAATCAGCGAACAAAGGCGTTCAGTCAGGGGGGGATTCTCTCCCTTTGGCTGAACGCCCTTCTTATTTTCAAGACAGAATGGCAGGGAGGATCTTTCCATGACCACCTTTCAGGAAATCCTGGATTTCGTCCAGGACAACGATGTAAAATTTGTACGGCTGGCCTTCTGCGATATCTTCGGCACCCAGAAGAACATTGCCGTTTTTGCGGACGAGCTGCCCCAGGTCTTTGACCAGGGGATCTGCATTGACGGGAGCAGCGTGCCCGGGTTCATGAATGTGGAGGAGAGCGATCTGGTCCTCTGGCCGGACCCCGCCACCGTCTCCATCCTGCCCTGGCGGCCTGCCGAGGGGCGGGTGATCCGGATGTTCTGCGACATCCGCCGCCCCAACGGCCGGGAGTTCGAGGGGAACTGCCGGGGCTTTTTGAAGAGCATGGTGGAGCGCCTTTCCCGCCGGGGGCTGACCTGCAACATCGGCACCGAGTGCGAGTTCTACCTGTTCCAGCTGGACGACCGGGGGAATCCCACCAAGATCCCCATGGACCGAGGGGGATACTTTGACATTGCTCCCCTGGACAAGGGGGAGAACATCCGCCGGGAGATCTGCTTTGCCCTCTCCGACATGGGGCTCCATCCCCAGCACAGCCACCACGAAAGCGGCTTTGGCCAGAACGAGGTGGATTTCCGGTACGCTCCCGCCCTGGAGGCGGCGGACAACCTCATCACCTTCAAGAGCGTGGTGAAGTCCATTGCCCAGCGAAACGGCCTCTACGCCAGCTTTATGCCCAAGCCCCTGCCCACCCAGGCAGGAAGCGGCCTGCACATCAATCTCTCCCTCCAGGACAGCTCCGAGGAGAACCTGTTTGCCCGGGAGATCACCCCCGATTCCCCCGCCGGGCATTTCATGGCCGGCGTCATGAAGCACGCCCGGGAGCTGACCTGCTTTTTCAACCCCACCCCCAACAGCTATGCCCGATTCGGCAGCTATGAGGCGCCCCAGTATGTGAGCTGGAGCCGCCAGAATCGCAGCCCCATGATCCGGATCCCCAGCGCCACCGGCAGCCAGTGCCGGATGGAGCTGCGGAGCCCCGACCCCACCTGCAATCCTTACCTGGCCATCGGCCTGATGCTGGCCGCCGGACTGGAGGGGATGGATCAGAAGCTGCCTCTCCCCCAGCCGGTGAACCGGAACCTGTTTTTGAAGAGCCAGGCCCAGGGGATCGAACAGCTTCCCGGCAGTCTGCCGGAGGCCATCGCCCTGGCCAACCAGAGCGACCTGGTGGCCCGGGAGCTGCCGGATCTCATGGCCGCCAAGTATTTCCAGCGGCTGAGCCAGGAATGCCTGGAGCTGCGCCAGGCCGCCGATCCCCAGGCATTGGAGCGGGAGCGGTATTTTGAGGTATTGTAAGGAATTTTCTGCCTAAACTTACGGGAAAGGAGGGCAGCGTATGGGACGGGCACTGATCGTATCCGCAGGCACCAACAGCAATGAATATCTGGCCCGGCAGATGACTGCCCTGGGGTACCCCCATCCGGCCATGGCCGCCAGCGGCAGCGAGGCCCGGCGGCTGCTGGACCAGGCGGGGTTTGACCTGGTGATCATCAACGCTCCCCTTCCCGACGAGTTCGGCCACGAGCTGGGGCTGTTTGCCGCAGAGCACACCCTGGCCGGGGTGCTGCTGCTGGCCAAAAGCGAAGCCGCCGGGTCCCTGGGGGAGAAGGTGGAGGAATACGGGGTGCTGACCCTGGCCAAGCCCTTTTCCGTGACCCAGTTCCACCAGGCAGTGCGGATGACCAAGGCCTGTCACCAGCGGCTGATGATCCTGGAGGCGAAGAACGACGCCCTCCAGAAAAAGCTGGCCCAGGTCCGGCTGGTGGACCGGGCCAAGTGGTACCTGATCCAGAACTGCGGTCTGGCGGAGGAGCAGGTCCACCGGGCCATAGAAAAGCGGGCCATGGACGCCCGCACCACCCGAGGGCAGGTGGCCCAGGAGATCCTGGATGGCCGCTGGGTTCCGGAGAAGCAAGAGTAAGAGAGGGGAAAGGATATGTCCACCAAGTATGTATTTGTCACCGGAGGAGTGGTCAGCGGACTGGGAAAAGGGATCACCGCCGCCAGCCTGGGCCGTCTTTTGAAGGCCCGGGGGCTGAAGGTCACCGCCCAGAAGCTGGACCCCTACATCAACGTGGACCCGGGGACCATGAGCCCCCTGCAGCACGGGGAGGTCTTTGTCACCCAGGACGGCACCGAGACCGACCTGGACCTGGGCCACTACGAGCGGTTCATTGACGAGGATCTGAACCGGTATTCCAACCTGACCACCGGAAAGGTGTACTGGAATGTGCTGAACAAGGAGCGGCAGGGGGCCTACCTGGCCCAGACCGTCCAAATCATCCCCCACATCACCAACGAGATCAAGAGCTTCATCTACAATGTGGGCAAGACCGGGGATGCCGACGTGGTCATCACCGAGATCGGCGGCACCACCGGCGACATTGAGAGCCAGCCTTTCCTGGAGGCCATCCGCCAGGTGGGGCTGGAGCAGGGCCGGGAAAACTGCTGCTACATCCATGTGGTGCTGGTCCCCTACATCCAGGGGAGCAACGAGCACAAATCTAAGCCCGCCCAGCATTCGGTGAAGGAGCTCCAGGGGATGGGGATCCACCCCAACGTCATCGTCCTGCGGGCGGACCAGGCCATGGACCCCAGCATCTTTGAAAAGGTGAGCCTTTTCTGCAACGTTCCTCCTGACTGCGTCATCCCCAACCTGACCCTGGACAGCCTCTACCAGTGTCCCGTGGCTTTGGAGGAAAGCGGCCTGGGCCGGGTGGTCTGCCGCCAGCTGGGGCTGGAGGACCTGCCCGCCCCCGACCTGACAGAGTGGAACGCCATGCTGGACCGGATGGCCGCCCGGACCCGGGAATGCACCGTGGCCCTGGTGGGGAAGTATGTGAAACTCCACGACGCCTATCTCTCGGTGATGGAGAGCCTCTACCATGCCGGCTTCGACAACGGCTGCCGGGTGACCATCCGGTGGGTGGAGAGTGAGGAACTCACCGACCAGGCCGCCTGCGCCCGGGCCTTCCGGGGATGCCAGGGGGTCATTGTCCCCGGCGGATTCGGGGACCGGGGGATCGAGGGGATGCTTCAGGCCGCCCGGTTCTGCCGTGAGACCGGTCTGCCCTATTTCGGCATCTGCCTGGGGATGCAGATCCTGGTCATGGAGTTTGCCCGGGGCGTGCTGGGCTGGGAGGATGCCTCCAGCCGGGAGTTTGCCCCGGACAGCCCCCACTGTGTCATTGACCTCATGCCCGACCAGCAGGGGAACATTCCCAAGGGGGGCACCATGCGGCTGGGCAGCTATCCCTGCGTCATCCGTCCCGGCACCAAGCTGGCCGCCTGCTATGGCCGGGATGAGATCGGAGAGCGGCATCGCCACCGGTATGAATTCAACAACCAGTACCGCCAGGAAATGGCGGATCATGGTCTTGTGATCAGCGGCACCAGTCCCGACGGCCGGCTGGTGGAGGCGGTGGAACTGCCCGGCAGGGCCTTTCACCTGGGGGTCCAGTACCACCCCGAGTTCAAGAGCCGCCCCAACCGGAGCCATCCCCTTTTCAAGGGATTTGTGGCCGCTTCTCTGGACCACCCGCCCCTGACCTGATCGTTTCTTTCTCCTTGTGCATAAAAAGAGGGAAGGCCCCCGCCTGACAACAAGCAGGGGCCTTCCCTCTTTTTATGCTGTTCTGTTGTTACACTGAAGCCTGTTCCTTGTCCTCCGCCGAGAGCATGGAGCAGTAAAGGTTTTCGTACTCGCTGCGGTACCGGGCAAACCGCTGGGGGG
>CALXEN010000229.1 GCA_944387325.1 uncultured Clostridia bacterium
AAA
Organism: uncultured Clostridia bacterium; assembly: GCA_944387325.1. Taxonomy (GTDB): domain Bacteria; phylum Bacillota; class Clostridia; order Oscillospirales; family Ruminococcaceae; genus CALXEN01. The sequence continues at coordinate 4 of CALXEN010000229.1, forward strand.
CTATAAAATGGAGGATTAATACCATGGCTTCTGAGAAGATTACTGCTATTATTGAAGAAGTAAAGGGTCTGTCCGTTCTGGAGCTGAAGGAACTGATCGACGCTTACTGCGAAGAGTTCGGCGTTTCCGCCGTTGCCGCTGCTGCTCCCGCCGCTGCCGGCGCTGCTGCTCCCGCTGAGGAGGAGAAGAGCGAGTTCGACGTTATCCTGGCTTCCGCTGGCGATGCCAAGATGGGCGTTATCAAGGCTGTTAAGGAGATCACCGGTCTGGGCCTGAAGGAGGCCAAGGCTCTGGTTGACGGCGCTCCCAAACCCGTTAAGGAGAAGGTTTCCAAGGCTGAGGCTGAGGAGATCCAGAAGAAGCTGGAAGAGGCTGGCGCCAAGGTTGAGCTGAAGTAATTTCGGTTTCCATCAACACCAAGTTTCAGGAAAAGCCGCTGCGGTTCGCAGCGGCTTTTCTTACTTGTTACCGGATCAGAAAGAGAGGAACGCCCCGGTCAGGCCGGGGCGTTCCTCTCTTTCTGTCACCGGGCCAGCAGCCGGTTGGCATACTGGTTCAGGGCTTCGCAGGGCTCATATTTGCACCGGTATCCCACTCCGTCAATGATGACAAAGGGATTGAAGGCGGTCACGCTCAGCAGGGTCCCGTCGGTTTTGGTGATGGTGAAGGTGCAGGTCTGGCCGGCGTACCGGGTATAGGAATCGTCTGCCCGGTAAACCACCACCTGGTTCAGGTAGTCCGCCAGCTCCTTGATCTCTGTGATCTCAATGATCTCGTCGGGCGGCCCTAAATGTACCTGGGCGGAGGCGATCTGGGCGGGCTCCAGGTCTTTGAAGGGTCTCCGGCCCCTGCCGCTCCAAAGAAGAACTGTTACAAGAATTATCACAATACAGCCTGCCAGAAGGTAGAGATATTTTTTTTTCACAGGGACCTCCTCCTTTTCCATCCTCTTCTATAAATAGAGAAACCAAAGGGACAGAAAAGGTTGCCGGAATTCTCTGTTTGTCCCAGAAAAAGGAAAAGCCGGCCCCATGGCACGGGGACCGGCTTTCTGTCAGATCAGACCGAAGTGAGCCATTCCGTTGTAGATGCCGTCCTGGTCGATGTCGGTGGTCACGTACTGGGCGTGGGCCTCCACCCCGTGGCGGCTGTTCCCCATGGCGATGGCGGTGTGGACCGCCTGGAACATCTCCAGATCGTTCATGCTGTCCCCGAAGGCGTAGCTGTCCTGGGGATCGATCTTGAGGTACTCCAGCAGCCACTGGATGGCGGAACCCTTGTTCACACCGGGCAGGGAGATCTCTCCGCCCCACACCCCGGGGATCTCGGGCCCCCAGGAGGCCTTTACCAGATGATACCGGGAGGAGAGCGCAGCATAAATCTCGTCATAGGTACGGGTCACCGAGGTAAAGGATATTTTGTTCACATCCTCCAGGCTGCACTGGGTCAGAGGCTTCTGGCGGCAGAAATAGGCGTCGTTCTCAAAATCCACAAAAGGCATAGCCTTCTTGATGACCCGGGCCATGTTGGGGCTGGCATAAAGGCCGCTGTTGCACTCCAGATGATAGGCAACATCTCCCTCCTCCAAATAGTCCATCAGCTCCCGGACCTGTTCCCGGGTCAGCTTTTTCTGGAAAAGGATCTTCCCCTGGTATTGGACGAAAGCCCCGGCACCTCCTACCATCCCGTCAAAGCCGATTTCGAGAATCTCCCGGGAGACCTCGGGCAGGCTCCGGCCGGTGGAAAGAAAGACCAGATGACCATTAGCCCGGGCCTTGTGAATGGCAGTAACGGCACTGTCCGGCACATACTCCCCCCGGTTGAAATCGTAGTTGCAGAGGGTGCCGTCCACATCCAAAAAGATAATTTTCCTTCCCATAATGCTCCTCCCGGTTCAGATAGAATGCTTCTTCAGTATAGGGTGAAAAAGAGGCCTTGTCAATCCGGCTTTTCCCGGAATTTGTGATTGACAAATGGGTCCCGGAATAATACTCTTAGAGCAGAGAGAATGTTTTTCAGGGAGGTCTTACCATGAAAAAGCGAGTCGGAATTTTAACCTCCGGGGGAGACTGCCCCGGCCTGAATGCCACCATCCGGGGGGCAGCCAAGGCCCTCTATGAGCGGATGGGAGACGATGTGGAGATCATCGGGGTGGCCAATGGCTACCATGGCCTTATCAACGGGGACTGGCGGGAGATGCAGCCCTTTGAGTTCAGCGGGATCCTCACGGTGGGGGGCACCATCCTGGGCACCAAGCGCACCCCCTTTAAAATGATGCGGGTGGTAGGCGAGGACAATGTGGACAAGGTGGCGGCCATGAAAAAGACCTACAAGGACGCAAAACTGGACTGCCTTCTCTGCCTGGGCGGCAACGGTACCCATAAAACCGCCAACCTCCTTTCCCAGGAAGGGCTGAACATCATCGGCCTGCCCAAGACCATCGACAACGATATCTACGGCACCGAAGTGACCTTCGGCTTCCACACCGCTGTGGACATTGCCACCGAGGTCATCGACCGGATCCACACCACCGCCGGCAGCCACAGCCGGGTCATGGTCATTGAGATCATGGGGAACAAGGCAGGCTGGCTCACCCTCTACTCCGGCATAGCCGGCGGGGCAGACATCATCCTCATCCCCGAGCTTCCTTACAGCATCGAAAATGTGATCACCGCCGTGGAAAAGCGGGCCAAGAACGGGAAGAACTTCTCCATTGTGGCGGTGGCGGAAGGGGTCTATGACGTAGAGGAGGCCCGGATGAAGAAGAAGGAACGGGCCGCCCGCCGGGCCGAGGCCGGAGAGACCACCGCCACCGCCCGGATCGCCCGCCAGATCGAGGAACTCACCGGCTTTGAAAGCCGGATCTGCGTGCCGGGACATATGCAGAGGGGGGGCAGTCCCTCCGCCTATGACCGGGTGCTGGCCACCCAGTTTGGTACCTATGCGGCCAAGCTGGTGGAGATGGAACACTACGGGGTTACGGTGGCCATGAAGAACAACCATGTGACCCAGAACCCCTTGAGCGAGATCGCAGGAAAGAGTCATCTGGTCCCGGAAAGCTGCGATATGCTCCAGGTGGCCCGCCGGATGGGGATCTCCCTGGGCTGAACCCATTGACTTTTTCCAGGGCCGATGGTACAATGATTTTTACGAAATGCGTGGAAAAAGAGGGCGCAGAGCCAACCGCCTTTCAGCGAGCCGGAGAGGGTGGAAGTCCGGCAGGGGGAGTCTGTGCAGTCGCTTTTGAGCAGGCAGGGTGAACCGAGAGTAGCTCTGTCCGGGTTTGCCGCCGTTATCCGGGCGGGCGGGGTGTTGGCCCTGCCGTAAGAGGTCCTGCTTTGACAGGGCAATTTGGGTGGTACCGCGACCGATAGCAATATCAGCCGTCCCAAGGTTTTTATAAACCCTGGGGCGGCTTCTTTTTATGCCGCCCCGCAAAGAAAAGGAGACCAGCAGAATGAAAGAACTTGCCGCCAAGTACGATCCTTCCCAGGTGGAGGACCGGATCTATGAGAGCTGGCTGAAGGGTGGATATTTCCACACCCAGGCCGACCCCGAAAAGAAGCCTTACACCATTGTCATGCCCCCGCCCAACGTGACCGGACAGCTCCACATGGGCCACGCCATGGACAACACCTGGCAGGATATCCTGATCCGGCACAAGCGGATGCAGGGGTACGCCGCCCTTTGGGTCCCCGGCACCGACCACGCCTCCATCGCCACCGAGGCCAAGGTGGTGGCCGCCATGAAGGAAGAGGGCCTGACCAAAGATATGCTGGGCCGGGA
>CALXEN010000230.1 GCA_944387325.1 uncultured Clostridia bacterium
TCCTTTTGAAAGTGGGTTTTTCGACAGCCTGAGGCCCGGGACAGAGTGATTCTGTCCCGGGCCTTGCTTTGTTTGTATGAGAAGATGAGGAAATCGATGCTTACAGCCACGCCAGAGGAATAAAGATCAGCGCCACAATGATGTTGGGGATCAGCTGGGTGAAGACGCCCCAGATAAAGACCTCCTTGGGGGTGTACTTGCCTCCTTCCATGGCAAATGCCATGGTGGGGGTGGCGATGGGGGTGAGCATGGCGATGAGGCAACCGCCCAGGGCGGCGGCTACAAAGGCATAGGGTTCGATGCCCATGGCGGCGGCCAGGGAGATGCCGATGGGAGCCATGAGGCTGGCGGCGGCATTGTTGGACATGAACTGGGTAATCAGTCCGGTGACCAGATAGATAATCATAATGACCAGGATGGGGGAGGCGTTGGCGCCCACCATGTTCATGATGCCGTCAGCGATCACCTGGCCCAGGCCGCTGGCTTCCACGCCCTTGGCCACAGCGGTCATACCGCCGATCATAAAGATGGTGTTCCAGCTGATGCTGGCGAACATCTGCTTCTGGTTGAGGCATCCGGTGATGACGCTGGCGCAGGCGCCCAGGGCGGCGCACATATACATGGGCAGCACCGGGGAATCGATGACCATGCCGATGATGGCCAGCACCAGAATGGTGGCGGAAACCCACATTTTGCCGCCGAACTTGTCGGGAATATTCTGGGCCTTTTCCGCCTGCGCGGCATCGGGAAGCACCATCCGGTCAGGGAGCAGCTTCTGTCCGAAGAAATAGATAATCAGGGTGCTGGCCACGGCGCTGGGCAGGCCGATCCAGGCGGGCTCGAAGAAGCTCCAGCCCCGGAAGCCCGCTTCCTGCAGGATGGCGCTGGTGGCGCCGCACATTCCGCTGCCGGCCACCGTCATCAGGCTGCCCATGCCGATACCGGCGAACATGGGGAACATGATCCGGGACATGGAAATTTTGGAGGCAATACAGATACTGCAAATAATGGGATAGAGAATCATCATGGCGGCGGAGCCGCTGCACACCGAGGACATGATCCAGCCGGAGAGGATGGCGATGAGCATCAGGTTCCGCTCCCCCTTGCCGGTCATGCTCACCAGCTTGTTGCCCAGCCAGCCGGCGAAACCGGTGTGCATCATGCCGCCGCCGATAATCATCATGCCCATCATCAGCACGCAGGTGGAGGCGAAATAATACTGGAACACTTCCTTCACCGGCAGGATGCCAGAGACGCCCATGGCGATGGTACCCAGCATGGCCACCACGCTGTTGGGGAAACGGGGGCTGAAAAACAGATATACAATCACCGCCAGGATGATGGCGGCCATAACAGTTTGGGTCATGTCATTTCCTCCTCAAAAGCCGTCAATTGCCGTTTGCCATAAACTGCCGGAACTGTTCCGACATGGTGTCGCAGAAGCGCTGCCACTCCTGGGGATCGATGAAGGGATTGACCGAGGGGTCCTCCAGCATCCGGCGGCGCTTATCCAGGGTTTCGTTCTGCCGGGGATGGTTGCCCAGAACGATGTCCACCTGACGTTCCCGCACCTTGGCCAGGGACTGGAGGAACTGCTCCCGGGCGTCCAGAGAACGTCCTTCCGCCGCCAAAGATTCCTTGTAGAGGGTGTTGAAGCCGGCTCCGCCGAAGTATCCCACGTTCCAGCGCTGGTCCCCCTCCCGGGCCTGGAAGAAAAAGCTCATGACGCCGGGGGAATGGCCGGGGGTGTGGACACATTCCACCGTGGTGTTGCCCAGGGTGAACAGCTCCCCGTCTTTGAGGGTTTTGTCCGGGGTAAAGATGGGGGAGTGCTTGCCCTCGCTGGCATCCATATACACCCACTGGGGATGCTCCTTCATCACCTGGGCGCCCGCTTCGCTGATGAGCAGCTGGGTGCCGAACAGCTGGCGGAACTCACCGGCGCTGCCGATGTGGCCGAAATGATCATGGGCACGAATGATGCACTTGACATCTTTGGGCTGGACGCCCAGCTCCCAGATGGCCTGAATCATCAGGTGGGTGGTGCAGGGGAAGCCGCTGTCAAAAACCAGCAGACCATCGCCGGTGTCCACCAGATGGGAACAAACCTTCTGATCGCCGATGTAGTACAGATTTCCCACAATGCGGAAGGGATGGCAATAATATTTTGCCGGATAGGCGTAGAAATCCAGATTCTTGGTCTGCTGCAGCTTCCGGATTTCCTGATAGCTGGCGCGGTATTTTTCCAGATCCATAGGTCCTCTCCTTCGTCTTGCCTCCCTCCGCCTGGCCAGTACGGAGGGAAATTGGTTCGCGGCCCCCGGGCGGACCGCCTTGTTTGTTCTGTGTTCAGCATAGCACGGCATAAATCATAAATCAAATTCATAAACATCATTTTTTCATAGCTTTTTGCAATCGAAATCTCCTTTTCTCTAAAAACCGCAGGGGGCCTCTTGTGAATTTGCTGAAAAAACCTCCCTTTTCAGCAAAAAAGCCTCTGGGGGTTCCATCCAAAATTTGAACCGCTGTTTTGGCGGTATTGAACAAAGGCCCGCCTTCTCCAAAAGAAAACCTGGAAAATCCCGAACCCGCCGCGGAACGTCCCAGGTATAAACCGCCTCCGGAAGGAAACAATGGAAGAGAAAAGGAGTTGATGACCATTATGGCGCTGACCCCAAAGGATTATCAGCAAATGTCCCAGGAGGCTTCGCCCCCCTCCAACACCCTGAAAAACGCAACCATGGCCTTTCTCTTCGGCGGCGGCTTCTGCGCCCTGGGCCAAAGCCTGCTGGAGCTGCTGCTGGCCCGGGGGATGGAGCGGGACGAAGCCTCGGCCCTGGTCTCCCTTTCCCTGATTCTGCTGTCGGTGCTGCTGACCGCCCTGGGGCTTTATGACCGGGTGGCCCGGGTGGCAGGGGCGGGAACGCAGGTGCCCATCGCCGGCTTCGCCAACGCCATGTCCTCCTCCGCCATCGAGTTCCGCAGCGAAGGGCTGATTCTGGGGCTGGGGGCCAAAATGTTCTCCATTGCCGGCCCGGTGCTGGTAGACGGTATCTCCGCCGCGGCGCTGTACGGCGTGATCTACTATTTCATTCTGTGAGAAAGGGAGG
>CALXEN010000231.1 GCA_944387325.1 uncultured Clostridia bacterium
GGGTGGAGCTTTCCGCCTATCAGACTCAAACCCGGCGGAAAAAGCTCACCGGTGCCTATTCGGACAAGTCTCCCCTGGTGGCCGCCTTCCTGCTGAAGGAGGACTTCGAGGCCGCCGTCATCTCTACCGAGGGCCGGTGCATGATTTTCCACACCGCCAGCCTTAATCCCAAAACGACCCGAAACACCCAGGGTGTCAACGTGATGACTCTGAAGCCCAAATACAAGGTGGAAAAGGTCCTGCCTTTGCGTGAGACCTCTATCGTCAACACTGCCCGCTATCGGGCCCGCTCCCTGCCCATCGCCGGCGCTCTTTTGAAGGAAGAGGACCGGGGCGAGGAACAAATGACTCTGCTGTAACCATTTGATTAATTGAGAGAGGAGGAGTGTGCATGGTTCGCTCCCTGCTGCGCCGCTACGGCCTTATCACCCTATTTTCTGTTGTTTTTGCCCTAGGGTTTGACTGGCTATATGTTCCCAACAACATTGGTCTGGGCGGCATGACAGCCCTGGGACAGATTGTGAACGTTCTCATTCCCTCCCTGCCTATCGGCACTGTGGTGCTGGTGGCCAACATCCCCCTGTTTCTGCTGGGGTGGAAGTTTTTGGGCGGAAGTGTGCTGATTTCTTCCCTGTACGCCATGGCCGCCACTTCTATTCTTGTGGATGTATTCGCCTCCCTGTTCACCTTCTCCCCCATAGATCCCATTTTGGCCGCAGTATTCGGCGGAGCCATCACAGGGTTTGCCATCGGCGTCATTTTTGCTCAGGGAGCCACCACCGGCGGCACCGATCTCATTGCCCGGCTTTTGAAGCTTCCGTTCGGCTGGCTGCCCATGGGCAAGCTGCTGATGGCGGTGGACCTGGTGATGCTGGCCGGGGTATCCCTGGTCTTCCAAAGCCTATACAGTGCCCTCTACGGCTTGATCGCCCTTTATATCTCCTGCGTGGTCATGGACTGGGTGCTCTACGGTATGGACACCTCGAAGGTGGCCTACATCGTCACCAGCTGCCCCAAGGAGGTCTCCCACTCCATTTTTGACCAGCTGGACCGTGGCGTCACCATCCTCCACGGGGAGGGTGCCTGGTCCGGTGAGGCACGGCCGGTGCTCATGTGCGCTTTTAAGCAGCGCCAGATCATTACCCTCAAACAGATCGTCCAGCAGTGCGACTCCCAGGCCTTCCTGATCGTCTGCAACGCCCATGAGGTATTGGGGTTGGGCTTTGGCCGTTACCATCAAAATGATCTGTAAACTATGTGGAAGGAGTCTTGACTATGATCGACTATGAAAAATTGACTCAAACCCTGGAGAAACTGGGCTACCAGGTCTCCCACTTTTCCACCGCCAAGGAGGCTGCCAACTATCTGGACAGCCAGATCGACCAGACCAGCGTGGCCTTCGGCGGCTCCATTACGCTGAAGGACATGGACCTCTACCCCCTGCGCGCCAAGCACAACCAGGTGATCTGGCACTGGGAGGGCGGTTCCCAGATGGACGCCATTAACACCCAGGTGTACATCACTTCTGTCAATGGCCTGGCCGAAACTGGGGAACTCATCAACATCGACGGCACCGGAAACCGGGTGGCATCCACTCTGTACGGCCACAATCGGATTTACTTTGTGGTGGGCTCCAACAAAATTGCCCCCGACTATGACGCCGCCCTCTGGCGCGCCCGGAACATCGCCTCTCCGAAAAACGCCCAGCGCCTTGGAATCAACACCCCCTGTGCTGCCAAGGGCGACCGCTGCTACAATTGCCAAAGCCCTGATCGCATCTGCCGGGCCCTGGTGGTGCTGTGGGAAAAGCCCAAGGGCACCGAGAAGATGGAAATCGTCCTGGTTGACGAACCCCTGGGCTACTGATCCTGATTTTACCGAAAGGAGGCGTACCCATGAAACATCCCAGACGCGCTCTGGCCCTGCTCACCGCCGCCGCCCTGGCATTGACCGGGTGCTCCTCCCTGCTGGAACAGGAGTACACCTACATCACCCCCCACAACGCCGCCCCCACCGCTGAAGATGACCCCTCCATTCTTCGGGCAGACAGCTATCAGGAGCTCGTCAATGCTCTGGTCTATTTTATCTCCACCGGTACGGAAAAAGGTACGGTGCGGCTCTATATGGACGGGGAGGATCTAGATGCCAGCCTGGATGCCGCCTGTCTCGAGGTGGATCAGGAGGACCCTCTTGGGTCCTATGCAGTGGAGTACATCACCTTCAGCCTCAGCTCTGTGGTGACCTACTCCGAAGCCACGGTAAACATCACCTACCGCCGCACCAAAGAGCAGGTGTCCTCCATCGTCCAGGCCACGGGCATCACCGCCATCCGCAGTGAACTGGCCAACGCCATGTCGGCCTTTCAGCCCGAATGTGTCCTGCGTATCAGCTACTTCAATGAAGACGAAGAATTTATCCAGGACCTGGCCCGCCAGGCCTACTATAACGCCCCCTCTTCCGCGCTGGGAATGCCTCAGCTCCAGGTATATCTCTATCCTGACAGCGGTCAGCAGCGGATTGTGGAGATTCTGCTCACCTATCCTGACGATCCCGCTGAGCTGGAGCAGCAGAAGGAAGCCCTCATCCGCTGGCTGCAGTCCCTTTCCGCCCCCTTCGCAACGGTGTCCGGCGATGAATGTTTACAGCAAGCGGCCCAGGCCATCGTCTCCGCCGGAAGCTACGACCCGGAGGGAGACTCCGGCGTGTGCGCACTGATGAACCAGGGCAGCGCCAACAGTGAAGGAATCGCCCTGACCATGGCCGCCCTTTGCCAACATCTCGGTCTGTCCTTCCGTGTGGTGGAGGGAACACTCAACGGCCGGTCTCACTTCTGGAACATGGTGCAGACCAGTTCCGGCTGGCGCCACCTGGACCTGACCGACACACAGTCCGGCCCCTATGATCCCCGCACCGACCAGCAGATGACACAGCTGGGCTACCACTGGGACACCAACCTCATGCCAGTTAGTGGTCAGCAGGAAGAAACTTCCCATTAGGCAGAGGGATCGATTCTCCCCCTTTCCCTTGCAAAAGCTTTCTTCAGCGGCTATAATAACTCCACAACATATTGTTTCCCATGTATTTTTCCAGAAAAAGGGGGTTTCCTTATGAAATGGCAAAGGCGGTGGCTTTCTCTGGCTCTCAGTGCTTTGCTGATGGCCGCATCCGTCATCCCCTGCTTTGCCGGGGAGACATCCGACTCCGCTGTTTTTTCCACCTTTTATATTGACGCTGCCGATATGGCCTTTACTCAGACTGATCTGTCGGTACAGCTTTACGACCGGAATTCCAGCGGACGGTTTCAACCCGGCGAGGTACTCCAGATAGACTGCTCTCTCAACCAGGTCACGGAGGATGCCAGCTTTTACATCCAGCCCAAGGTAGGCTCCGTTTGGATTACGGTGGACTACCTCACCGATCTGAACGGGGACGGGGTTTATGAACTGCCCCGTGACAGTGCTTCCCCTGTCTGGGATTATCTGACCCCCCAGTCCTCTGTCATCCTCCAGCGCTCCACAATGTCTCAAAAGCTGCTGGCTGGACAAACCTATATTCTCTCCGCCCAGACCCTTTTGCAGGGCAGCCAGCAGGCAGCCAGTCTGCGCACCCTCAGCGGCAGTTCCTCCTATCTGGGGCTGTCCGGCTCTGCTCAGGATTTCCCCCTGTGTCTGGTAAGCCTTCGCTGTTCCTCCGGCGGAGAAGAGAAGGTGCTCTCCTACTATGTGAAGCTCTATGGCCGGGCGCTGCCTCCCAGCGACGTCTCTCCCGACTCCCCCTATTATGAGGCAGTGGATTATGTGCTCTCCCAGGGATACTTTTCCGGCATGGGCAACGGCGTATTTCAGCCCAACGGCCTCTTTACCCGCGCCC
>CALXEN010000232.1 GCA_944387325.1 uncultured Clostridia bacterium
GCCCGTGCTTTGGAGGAAAAGTATCCCGGCCAGGTGCTGGCAGTCCGGGCAGACGTGGCGGACCGGGCCCAGGTGGAAGGGCTTTTCCAGGCGGCCCGGGACCGGTTCGGCCCGGCGGAGATCCTTATCTGCAATGCGGGCATTGCCCAGGTGGGCCTTTTCACCGATACCACCCAGGAACAGTGGCAGCGGATCCTGGATGTGGACCTGACCGGGGCCTTCCACTGCTGCCAGGCGGCCCTGCCGGATATGATCCGTGCAAAGTGGGGCCGGATCCTGCTGGTCTCCAGTATGTGGGGCCAGACCGGCGGCAGCTGCGAGGTGGCCTACTCCGCCGCCAAAGCGGGCCTCATCGGCCTTGGCAAGGCCCTTGCCAAGGAGGAGGGACCCAGCGGCATTACGGTGAATATCGTGGCCCCGGGAGTCATTGACACGGATATGATGGCGGGTTTCTCCCTGGAGGATAAGGAGGCGCTGGCACAGGAGACCCCGGTGGGGCGGCTGGGCACCCCCGCAGAGATCGCTCACGCCCTTCTCTTTCTGGCAGGGGAGGAGTCCGGCTACATCACCGGTCAGGTGCTGGCCCCCAATGGCGGCCTGGTCATCTGAATCCATTTTTACACATCACGGGTCCCTCCTTCATAGAATGGGGAAAAGGAGGGATTTGTTATGCCTATCTTCCAATACGGAATTGACGTTTCCCGGTACCAGGGAAATGTGAACTGGAGCCAGGTGGCGGCATCAGGCAAGCAGTTTGCCATTGTGCGGCTTGGCTCCTCCAACAACAGCGGTCCCTATGTGGATCCCTATTTCAAAAAGAATGTGGAGGGCGCCCACTCGGCAGGGATGCGGGTGGGAGTATACTATTACACCTACGCCAACACCCGGGCCAAGGTCCTCAATGAACTGAACACCTTCCTGCCTGCCCTGGCAGGACTCAAGCTGGAATACCCGGTCTTTGTGGATGTGGAGGAAGCCAGCCTGGGCAGCCTGGGCCGCTCCACCCTCACCAGCCTGGTGCGGTATGCCATGGACACCATTTATGAGCGGGGATATTTCCCGGGATGGTATACCTACACCTATTACGTCCAAAACTATCTCAATCCGGCGGACCTGGAGATCTATCCTTTCTGGATCGCCGATTACAGAGGATACGTTGGGTACACCGGAGCCTGGAGTATGTGGCAGTATTCCTCCACCGGCACGGTGTCCGGGGTCAGCGGCGCCTGCGACCTGGACTATGCCTATGCGGACTACCTGCCTCAGATCGTAGCAGCGGGGAAGAACGGATACAGTCCCAATATGACCGGCCCCATTATGGAGGAGGTCACCGGACAGTATATCGAGGCCATCAGCCCCAACGCCGAGTATTTCTACACAGCCAGCATCTACGACATTGTGGGGTATCTCCCCATGGGCCTTTACCGGGTCCTGTCTGTTTCCCTGGAACCCTATGGAGGGTTTAACTGGGTCACCTTCTCCTATAACGGAGGGGTGTACTGGGCGGCTCTCACCGATGACCGGGTCCGTCTGATCCGGATCGACGGAGACGATGACAATGAGGAGATGATCGCCGAGCTGGAGGCCCAGATCGCTGCCCTGGAAGCCCAGATCGCTGCGCTGGAAGCCCAGATCGCCGCTCTGGAAGCCCAGATCAAAGACCTGGAATCCGGAGCCCAGACCGAGGCATTGCAGCAGCAGATCCAGGCATTACAGGCCCAGGTCCAGGAATTCCAGGGCCAGGTAACGGTGCTGGAACAGAAAATCGCCGCCGCACAGGCTGCGCTGGAATAAATCAATGGCTCCGGGGAAAACGCCCCGGAGCAATCCTGTGCAGGGAAAAACGTAAGGAGGAAGGGCCAAAGATGGACGGAAAGTCTGGATCAGGAATGAATCTGCTGGGGAAGCTGGGCTGGCTGGCGGCGGCTCTGCTCCTTCTGGCCCGGGAGGGGGTGGCGGCCGGTCTGGCCGCCTGGGTGTGGAAGATCACAGGCCCCTTCTTTATTGGAGGGCTTCTGGCTTTCCTGCTGAGTATCCCCATGGGGGCAGTGGAACAGAACCTGCCGGCCACCGTTGCAAAGGGCCGCCAAATGCTGGCCCTGATCATTACCCTGCTGGGACTGCTGGCGGCCCTGCTGCTGGCGGGATTCCTGGTGGCGCCTCAACTTATGGAAAGCGGCAGGGCCCTGGCCCAGTCTGTTCCCCAGCTCTGGGAACGGATCGGGGAATGGCTGGAACTGCAGATGGAAAACTGGCCTTGGCTCACCCAAATTCCCCTTCCGGACATCTCCCAGCTCTCCGAGACGCTTCTGGAAACAGTGGGCGGGGGAACGGTAAGCGGCCTTTCCGGGATGATGGGAGGGATCACGGATTTCGGCCTGGGTCTGGTCTTTGCCTGCTATATCCTTCTTCACCGGAAAACTCTCCACCGCCAGGGGGTGCAGCTGGCCATGGCTTGGCTGCCCCGGGAGAAGGCCAGGGATCTCTTCCGGCTCCTCCGGCTGGTGGGGGAGAGCTTCCGGATCTTCTTCGGGGTCCAGTGTCTGGAAGCGGTGATTCTGGCCTGTATGCTGGCGGCAGCTATGTTCATCTGCCGTATGCCCAATATTGCACTCATCTGCGTGGTGGTGGGAATCACCGCCATCATCCCCATCTTTGGCAGCTTTATCGGCGGTGGAGTGGGGGTCTTTCTCATGCTGGCCCAGCAGCAGGCAAAAAGCATCTGGTTTCTGGTGGTGTTTCTGGCGGTCCAGCAGATCGAAGTTTGCTTTGTATACCCCAAGGTGGTGGGCATTTCAGTGG
>CALXEN010000233.1 GCA_944387325.1 uncultured Clostridia bacterium
ATCACAGAGAAAGAAGCAATCATCCGATTGCTCGCATGAAAACACAGAGGCGGACGGCTTCCGCCGTCCGCCTCTGTGCCTGACAATTCACCCGGTTCAGAAAATGTACCTATGGGAATCATCAGAATGGGGTATCTTCCTTTTTTGGTTCTTTGATTATTAGTAAGCCTTGCCCCAGAAGACCACCTTCTGGGCAGGTTTGCCGCAGCAGGGGCAGACGTCGGCGAAGGGTTCCTCCCCGAAGGGCATACACCGGCTGGAGAGGCCCACCTCTTCCTTCATCTTCTCCTCACAGGCCACATCCCCGCACCACATGGTCCGGATATAGCCGTTGTTGGCGGCGTCCAGCTCCTTGACCTCCTCCCAGGTGTTGGCGGTCCAGGTCCGGGCTTCCCGGTTCTGGAGGGCGCTCTGGTAGAGGCTCTGAGCCACCTGGTCCAGCAGGGCGGGGATGGCGGTTTCCAGCTCGTCCAGGCTGACAAAGACCTTCTCCCGGGTGTCCCGGCGGACCAGCACGCACTGGTTCTTCTCCATATCCTTGGGTCCCAGCTCCACCCGGGCGGGGACCCCCTTCATCTCCCACGGGCTGAACTTCCAGCCCGGACTGTTGTCGCTGTCGTCCAGCTTGACCCGGGCAAACTTGGCCACCCGGGCAGCCACCTGGGCGGCCTTCTCGGAGACGCCGGGCTTGTGGGCGGCGATAGGCACCACCACCACCTGGTAGGGGGCAATGGCGGGAGGCAGGATGAGGCCGGAATCGTCCCCGTGAGTCATGATGATGGCGCCCACCAGACGGGTGGAAACGCCCCAGCTGGTCTGGAAGGGGTACTGGAGCACATTGTCCCGGCCGGCATAGGTCACGTCATAGGCCCGGCTAAAGATATCCCCGAAGTAGTGGCTGGTGCCGCTCTGGAGGGCCTTGCCGTCCTTCATCATGGCCTCGATGGTGTAGGTGGCCTCGGCCCCGGCAAACTTCTCCTTGTCGGTCTTCCGGCCCTTGACCACCGGGATCATCAGCTGCTTTTCGCAGAAATCGGCGTAGCAGTTCAGCTGCTGGAGGGTCTCGTCCATGGCCTCCTGGGCGGTCTCATGGATGGTGTGGCCCTCCTGCCACCAGAACTCCCGGCTCCGCAGGAAGGGACGGGTGGTCTTTTCCCACCGGACCACGCTGCACCACTGGTTATACTTCATGGGCAGGTCCCGCCAGGAGTGGAGGACATGGGCGAAGTGATCGCAGAAGAGGGTCTCGCTGGTGGGGCGCACCGCCAGCCGCTCCTCCAGCTTCTCGCCGCCCCCCATGGTGACCCAGGCGCATTCGGGAGCGAAGCCCTCTACCAGGTCCCCTTCCTTTTTCAGCAGGTTCTCGGGGATGAACATAGGCATGGCCACATTCTCATGGCCGGTCTTCTTGAACTCGGCGTCCAGCAGCCGCTGGATATTCTCCCAGATGGCGTAGCCGTAGGGCCGCAGGATGAGGCAGCCCTTGACGCTGGAATAATCCACCAGCTCCGCCTTCAGGCAGATGTCGGTGTACCACTGGGCGAAGTCCACCTCCTGGGCGGTGATGGCTTCCACCAGCTTTTTGTTCTCTTTGCTCATAGGATAACAGTCCCTTTCTTCTATGGTTTACCGGGTCTTGCCCGGCAGGATTGGTCCCTTTCGGCCCGAAGGCCTTTTTCGATTATACAACAAAAACGCTCCCTGCGCCAGTGGTCAGGGAGCAGAATTTTCCGCAGACGGGCAAAATCAGGTGTTCTCCTCGATGAAACGCACCACATCCCCCACGGTCCGCAGGGTCTCCACGGCCTCGTCGGGGACTTCCACCTCAAACTCATCCTCCAGGGTCATGACCATATCCACGATATCCAGGCTGTCCGCATCAAAGTCCTCCATGATATCGCTCTCCATGGTGATGGCGGATGGTTCGATGTCCAGCTGCTCCGCAAGAAGATCACGGATGCGTTCAAACAGTTCGGATTCCATAGACAATTCTCCTTTTCGCTTATATAAATCTAACACTTTTATATCCCATATGCCCTGCCTTGTCAAGGGGAGATTTTCCGGAAATTTCCATTCCCGGCCATCCCCCTTTTCCCTTGTCCGGGGATGGAAAAAATTTTCCCCGCCCCTTGTGGAATCCTTCCAAACTTCTTATAATAGAACTAACTTGGGAGGTGATGGGAATGGACCTGGAATTTGTGAAGATGCAGGGCTGCGGCAACGACTACATTTATCTGGACTGTCGGAACAGCCCCCTGCCCCCGGAGGTGCCCCAGTGGGCGGTCCGGCTTTCCCCCCGGCATATCTCGGTGGGGGCGGACGGGATCATCTGCGTCTGCGCCCCGGTCCATCCCGGCAGCCATGCCACCATGCGGATGTTCAACGCCGACGGCAGCGAGGGGAAGATGTGCGGCAACGGGATCCGGTGCGTGGCCCAGTTCCTGTATGAGCATGGGGTGAAGGAGGACCGCCTCCGTATTGACACTCCCCTGGATGAAGCCACCCCCACCAAGACCCTGGTACGGGTGGGGGAAGGCCGGTGGCAGGTGGCCATGGGCCAATACCGCACCGCCGCCCCCGCCATTCCTGCCCGGAACATGGGGGAGGGCGCCCTGGTGGACGTGCCCCTGGAGGCCGCCGGCAGGAGCTGGCAGGTGACCTGCATCAATGTGGGGAACCCCCACTGCGTCACCTTCCTGGATTTCCCGGTGGCGGAGCTGGAGCTGGAAAAGCTGGGCCCCGCCTTTGAGCATCACCCCAACTTCCCCCAGCAGATCAACACCGAGTTCGTTCGGGTCCTGGGCCCTGCCCTGGTGGAGATGCGGGTGTGGGAGCGGGGCAGCGGGGAGACCTGGGCCTGCGGCACCGGAGCCTGCGCCGTGGCCGCCGCCTGTGTGGAACGGGGCCTCTGCCCCCGGGACACCGACATCACCATCCGGCTGAAGGGCGGAGAACTGGTGATCCGGGTGGGGGCCGACGGGGCCCTGACCATGACCGGACCCGCCCAGACTGTATACCGGGGGGTAACCGAGGTATAAGGGATCTTCCGATCCCGGAAAAATAGAGAGGGTTAAGTATGAAAGTAAACAAGCATTACAATGAGATCTCCGAGAGCTATCTCTTCAGCACCGTGGCCAAAAAGCAGCGGGAGTTTTCCCAGGCCCATCCGGACCGGGAGCTGATCCGGCTCTCCATTGGAGATGTGACCCTGCCCCTGGCCGGGGCTGTGGTCAAGGCCATGCACGACGCAGTGGAGGAGATGAGCACCAAGGAAGGGTTCCACGGCTACGGCCCCGAGCAGGGGTACGAGTTCCTGAAGGAATCCATCCGGGGCTACTACGCCGGCCGGGGGGTAGCGCTGGAGGCGGACGAGATCTTTATCAGCGACGGAGCCAAGAGCGACCTGGGGAATATCCTGGACCTCTTTGACCAGGACAACACCGTGCTGGTCCCTGATCCGGTCTACCCCGTCTATGTGGACACCAACGTCATGGCCGGGCGGAAGATCCTCTTCGCCCCTGCCACCCAGGAGAACGGCTTCCTTCCCCTGCCCGACCCGGCAGTGGATGCGGACCTGATCTACCTGTGCAGCCCCAACAACCCCACCGGGGCGGTCTATACCCGGGAGCAGCTGGCCCAGTGGGTGGCCTACGCCAAGGCCCGGAATGCCGTCATCCTCTATGACGCCGCCTACGAGTGCTTTGTCACAGAGGAAGGGCTGGCCCGGAGCATCTTTGAGGTGGAGGGCGCCAAGGACTGCGCCATCGAGTTTTGCAGCTTCTCCAAGATTGCAGGGTTCACCGGCACCCGGTGCGGCTACACCGTGGTCCCCAAGGCCCTGGAGCGGGAGGGGATGAGCCTGAACAAGATGTGGCTCCGCCGTCAGACCACCAAATTCAACGGGGTGCCCTACATCGTCCAGAAGGGGGCCGCCGCCGTCTTTACCCCCGAGGGGATGGCCGAGATCCAGGCCAACCTGGACTATTACCGGGCCAACGCCCGGGTCATCGCCCAGGCCCTGGACCAGGCGGGTGTCTGGTACTGCGGCGGGAAGAACAGTCCTTACCTCTGGCTCAAGTGCCCCGGCGGGATGACCAGCTGGGAGTTCTTTGACTGGCTGCTGGAGAAGGCCGGGGTGGTAGGGACCCCCGGCAGCGGGTTCGGCGTTAACGGGGAAGGGTATTTCCGGCTGACCGCCTTCGGGGATGCCGAAAAGACCAAGGTGGCCGCCCAGCGGCTGCTGGATGCCCTGAACACACTGTAAATCCATCCCCCGCCGGGGAAGGAAGGAGAACTTTGCCATGGATGAACTGATGCAATTTCTGAAAGAAAATCCCGTATTCTACCTGGCCACCACCGACGGCTATCTGCCCCGGGTGCGGCCCATGGGGTTCTGCATGGTCTACAACGGCCACCTCTGCCTGGCCATCGGCCGGGACAAGGCCATGTATGACCAGCTGCTGAACAACACCAACCTGGAGCTCTGCGTGGCCAACGACCGGGGCGAGTGGGTGCGGGTCCAGGGAACCGTGGACTTTGACGACTCCCCCCAGGCCAAGGAGGCCGCCTTCAAGGTCATGCCCCAGCTGGCCGACCTGTACAACGAGGAATCGGGGCGGGATTTCTCCATCGTCTACCTGGATCACATCAGCGCCCGGCTCTTCTCCATGTCCGGGACCATGAAGGTGCTGGTCTGATCCCTCTACATAACCAAAGGACCCGAAGCCGTCGGGCTTCGGGTCCTTTTATGTTGCAGACTTCTTTCAGCTGTGGAGCAGATCCCGCCAGGCCAGGTCCCCCCGCTCCAGCCCGTGGATCAGCACCTCGGCGCTGGCCACGTTGGTGGCAATGGGGATGGTATGCACGTCGCAGATCCGCAGCAGCCCTGCGATCCCCTGGGAGGTCTCCTTGAGGGGGTCCCGGAAGGCCAGGACCATGTCCACCTCGTTGCAGGCGATCCGGCTTTCCAGCTGCTGGTCTCCCCCCTGGCGCCCCGCCATCACCTGCTCCACGGTGAGGCCGGTGGCCTCGGAGATCATCCTCCCGGTGATACCGGTGGCGATGAGGCGGTGCTGGCTGAGAATACGGCAATACGCTGTGCAAAACTGAACCATCAATTCTTTCTTTGAATCGTCCGCCATCAAAGCGATCGTCACCTTACCACCCTGCCTTTCTTATTAAATGTGACCCGGACTGCCCCGGTGCCGGGGCTCCTGCCGGGCAGGGAACGAAAGTCCCCTCATTAACCAGTATAAAGCCCCCTGGTCAAATTTGCAAGTTTTTTTGCCTAAATTTGCGAAATATTATGGCATTTTAACAAATTGTTTTCAATTTAAAGGAAGACCAGGCCGGGAGCTTCCCTTTCCATGGGCAGTAGAAGGGGAAAATGGGGCAAAAGCTGCTTTGGCAGAGGGACGATCAGCCTATACCGTCGTGGAGGTTCGGGGTGGGGATGGCCCGGGCGTAAGGCAGGAAGCCCTGGTAGGCCTCCCGGATGATCTCCACCAGACGCCGATAAGGCCCGGACTGCCTGGCTTCCCCGGAGCCCACCAGCTGGAAATAAATGTGATCCTGAAGCTGGGGAGCTACCTTCAGCTCCTTCCAGGGCTCAATGAGCCCGGTGGGGTAGAAGATCCCGCACTGGCCTTCCCGGGCCTGGGCCAGGGAGGTCTGGAAGCTCTGGCTTTCCATAACGACCGCAGGGAACACCTTTTCCCTGGCCAGAATCTCCTCCTCCACCATCCGCATGGAGGTGCCAACAGGATGAAGGCAGACCATCAGGTCCTGGGCCAGGGCCTCCCGCAGGCTGTCCAGGGAGAGATCCTGATCCGCCGGGACCAGGAACTGAAGGGTGTCCTCATAGAGATTTTCAAACTCGCATCCTTCCAGGCTGACCCGGTTGGAGGTGCAGACCGCCAGATCGGCCCCTCCCACCTGGAGGGTACGCTGGATCTGGATAAAGTTCCCGTCAATCAGCTCCAGAGTGATCTGGGGAACCTCCTCCCGGAAACGGCCCAGAATATTCCGGATGAAAAAGTTCCGGTTGGTAGAATCTATCATCACCCGGATGGACTGGAACTGTCGGCGGCGGAGGCTGGCCATCCGTGCCTCCAGCTGGCTTTCC
>CALXEN010000234.1 GCA_944387325.1 uncultured Clostridia bacterium
CCCTCTTCACCCTGCTTGGGTCCACCGTCGTGGCCGGGATGGTTCTCCTTGCCCTGGGGGTGTTCCTCTGGCTGAAAAAGGGGAAGCTGCGGATCCTGGGCGGAGTCCTGGGATTCATCGGCCTCTGGGGCCTGCTTTGCAGCATTGAACCCCTGGCCGCCGCCATTCCGGTGCTGAACTTCGGTCTGCCCGCCATCCTGAGCCTTTACTTTGACTGGTTCAGCGGCGTTATCCAGGCTTTCATCTTCTGCACCCTCACCACCATCTTCATTAAAAGTGCTTGTGAAGCATGAGCATGAAATAAAACACCAAATCGACTTTTTAGGAGGATTACGATTATGGATTACACTGTATTGGCAAAAGGCATTACCCTGGCTGGCTGCGCCATCGGCGCCGGCTGCGCTCTGATCGCAGGTATCGGCCCTGGTATCGGCGAAGGTTCCGCCGTTGCAAAGGCCTGTGAGGCCATCGGCCGCCAGCCCGAGTGCAAGGGCGACGTCACCAGCACCATGATCCTGGGCTGCGCCATTGCCGAGACCACCGGTATTTACGGCTTCGTCACCGGCCTGCTGCTGATCTTTGTGGCTCCCGGTATGTTCATGAACTATCTGGGCTGATCCTGGGGATTTCCAAATTAACACAAAGGAGGAAATACCATGTTTCAGTCCCTGGTTACTTTAGCCCCCTGGACCGTCATTTTTCAGATCTGTAACCTGCTGCTTCAGTTATTTCTCTTCAAGAAATTTCTCTACAAACCCGTGATGGATGTGCTGGCCAAGCGCCAGGCCGCCGCCGACGCCCAGATCCGGGACGCCAAGCAGTCCCGGGCAGAAGCCGAAGCCATCAAGGCGGAATACCAGGAGAACATGGCCCTGGCCAAGACCCAGGCCAGCCAGCTTCTGGCCAACGCCCAGCAGACCGCCAACGCCCGCAGCGAGGAGATCCTCCGGGCTGCCCAGGCTCAGGCGGTGGAGATCAAGAACAAGGCCGAGGCCGACATTGCCCAGGAGCGCAAGCAAGCCGTGAACCAGATCAAGGACGAGATCGGGGACATTGCCCTGGAGATTGCCTCCAAGGTAGTGGAGCGGGAGATCTCCGCTGCCGACCATCAGTCTCTGATCAACCAGTTCATTGAGAATGTAGGTGAAGCCAGATGACCCAGGTTGCCAAGATCTACGGGGGGAGCCTGTATGACCTGGCCCTGTCCGAGCAGCTGGAGGACCGGCTGCTGGAGGAACTGGACCAGGTCTGGAAGCTGATGGAGGAGCAGGAGGATTACCTGCGGCTCCTCTCCATCCCCAGCATCCCCAAGGGGGAGCGGTGCGGCCTGATCCAGGAAGCCCTGGGCGGTCAGGTCCATCCCTATCTCATCAATTTTCTCAAGATCCTCTGCGAGAACGGGACCCTGAGCCAGCTGAAAGACTGCGCCCGGGAGTTCCGCCGCCGGTACAATCTGGACCGGGGGATCCTGGAGGCCAAGGCGGTGACCGCTCTGGCCCTGACCCCCGCCCAGGAGAAGGCACTGACCCAAAAGCTGGAGGAGATCACCGGCAAGCAGGTCTGCCTGAGCTGCCGGGTGGAGCCGGGGGTCCTGGGCGGGATCCGTCTGGAGATGGACGGGGTCCAGCTGGACGGCACGGTGGAACGCCGTCTGTCCGAGCTGAAGAGCTCCATCCGCCGGGCCGTGCTCTAAATGATTACAGAACGATAGTTTTTACCGAAAGAAAGTTGTGGTGACAAAGCAATGCAGCTGAAACCGGAAGAAATTTCCAAAATCATCCGCAGCCAGATCAAGCATTACGAAAACGCCATCCGACAGGACGAGACCGGTACCGTCATCCTGGTAGGTGACGGCATGGCCCGGGCCAGCGGCCTGGGCAAGTGCATGGCCGGCGAACTGCTGGAGTTTGCCAACGGCGAATTCGGAATGGCCCAGAATCTGGAAGAAAACAGCGTCTCCATCGTGCTGCTGGGCAGCGATGTGGGGATCAACGAGGGCAGCGTGGTCAAGCGGACCGGGCGGGTGGTATCCGTCCCTGTGGGGGACGCCATGATCGGCCGGGTGGTCAACGCCCTGGGCCAGCCCATCGACGGGGCAGGCCCCATTGAGACCCAGGAGTTCCGGGCCATTGAGAGCCCTGCCCCCGGTATCATCGACCGTCAGCCGGTAAAGGAGCCCCTCCAGACCGGCATCAAGGCCATCGACAGCATGATCCCCATCGGCCGGGGCCAGCGGGAACTCATCATCGGGGACCGTCAGACCGGCAAGACCACCATCGCCGCCGACACCATCCTGAACCAGAAGGGCCAGAACGTGATCTGCATCTATGTGGCCATCGGCCAGAAGCGGTCCACCGTGGCCAACCTGGTCCAGACCCTCACCGCCGGCGGGGCCATGGATTACACCATCGTGGTGGCCGCCACCGCCAGCGAGACCAGCCCTCTCCAGTACATTGCCCCCTACTCCGGCTGCGCCATGGGCGAGTACTTTATGAACCAGGGGAAGCACGTTCTCATCATCTACGACGACCTGTCCAAGCACGCCGTGGCTTACCGTGCCCTCTCCCTCCTCATCCGCCGTCCCCCGGGACGTGAGGCTTACCCCGGCGACGTCTTCTATCTCCACAGCCGTCTGCTGGAACGGGCTGCCAAGCTCAGCGACGCCAAGGGCGGCGGCAGTCTCACCGCCCTGCCCATCATTGAGACCCAGGCCGGCGACGTTTCCGCCTACATTCCCACCAACGTGATCTCCATCACCGACGGTCAGATCTTCCTGGAGACCGAGCTGTTCCACAGCGGCGTCATGCCTGCGGTCAACCCCGGTATCTCGGTAAGCCGTGTAGGCGGCAACGCCCAGATCAAAGCCATGAAGAAGGTGGCCGGCACTCTGAAGCTGATCTACAGCCAGTACCGGGAGCTTCAGTCCTTTGCCCAGTTCGGCTCTGACCTGGACGCAGATACCCGGTCCCGTCTGGACCAGGGCGCCCGGATCGTGGAGGTCCTGAAGCAGAATCGGAGCGCCCCTGTTCCGGTGGAAAAGCAGGTGGCCATCCTTTACGCCGTCATCCACGGCCACCTGGCCCAGGTGGCTGTACCCATGATCAAGGAGTACGAGCAGGGCCTGTATGAGGCGCTGGATACCGATCCCCAGGGCATCGCCGCCATGGATGCCATCCGGTCCACCGGAGACCTGGCCGCCGATACCGAGGCTGCCCTGAAAGAGGTCATTGCCACCTATACCCAGCAGTTCATCAATTCCAAGTAAGGAGGGAATGCGCCATGGCTGGTTCCATGAAGGAAATCAAGCTGCGGATCAAGAGTGTTGAAAGCACCATGCAGATCACCAAGGCGATGGAATTGGTCGCTTCCTCCAAGCTGCGCCGGGCCAAGGAGCGGGCGGAAAGCTGCCGTCCCTACTTCAATACCCTCCACCAGACCCTGGCGGACATTGCCGCCTCCAACACCGAGTTCACCTCCCCCTACACCAAGGCACGGCCGGTAAAGCGGACCTGCTATGTGGTGATTGCCGGGGACCGGGGTCTGGCCGGAGGCTACAATTCCAACCTGTTCAAGATGATGGACGCCCAGACCCAGGGGGAGGACTACTGCGTCATCCCCATTGGAAAGAAGGCCCTGGAATACTATCAGCGCCGGGGGGTTCCCATCCTGACCACCGAGTTCGCCCTGGCGGCGGATATCTCGGTGGGGGACAGCTTTGCCATTGCCGACCTGCTCTGCAAGGGATACCTGGCTGGGGAGTATGACCGGATCGCCATCGGTTACACCAACTTTGTGTCCATGCTGACCCAGACCCCCGCCCTTCTCCCTCTGCTGCCCCTGGAAAGCCTGAACGACCCCAAGGAGCTGGAACAGATCCGGGACGGCAAGCCCCGGATGCTCATCCTCTATGAGCCGGACAGTGAGACGGTGTTCAACGCCATTGTTCCGGAATACCTCTCCGGGCTGGTGTACGGTGCCATGTGTGAAAGCGTGGCCAGCGAGCAGGGCGCCCGCCGGACCGCTATGGATGCCGCCAGCAAGAACGCAGCGGAAATGATCGAAAACCTGAACCTGTATTACAACCGTGCCCGCCAGGCCGCCATCACCCAGGAGATCACCGAGATCGTGGGTGGTTCCGCCAGCTGACCGGCGGTCCCCTTTCGGACCATACAAAATCCAACAAGTAAGGAGAATGTCCATGTCTGAAAAACACATCGGCAAGGTGATCCAGATCACCGGCCCCGTTCTGGACATCAAATACCCCGACGGCCAGCTGCCTGCCCTTCTCAACGCCATTGAGATCGACAACCAGGGCAAGAAGCTGGTGGTGGAGGTCGCCCAGGAGATCGGGGATAATGTGGTGCGGTGCATTGCCATGAGCAGCACCGACGGCCTGGTCCGGGTCGCAGATGCCGTGGACACCGGCGCACCCATTGCAGTACCCGTAGGCGAGGAGTGCCTGGGACGGGTGTTCAACCTGCTGGGCGAACCGGTGGACAACAAGCCCGCCCCCAAAGCGGCGGACCATTGGCCCATCCACCGTCCCGCTCCCAGCTACGACGAACAGGAATCCACCACCGAGATCCTGGAGACCGGCATCAAGGTGGTCGACCTGATCTGCCCCTACGCCAAGGGCGGCAAGATCGGTCTGTTCGGCGGCGCCGGGGTAGGCAAGACCGTGCTGATCCAGGAGCTGATCTACAACATTGCCACCGCCCACAACGGCTATTCCGTCTTTACCGGAGTTGGTGAGCGGACCCGTGAGGGGAACGACCTGTACGGCGAAATGACCGAGAGCGGCGTTATCAACAAGACCGCCCTGGTCTACGGCCAGATGAACGAGCCCCCGGGGGCCCGTATGCGGGTGGCCCTGTCCGGGCTGACCATGGCGGAGTATTTCCGGGATGTGAAGAATCAGGACGTGCTCCTCTTCATCGACAACATCTTCCGTTTCACCCAGGCCGGTTCCGAGGTATCTGCCCTGCTGGGCCGGATGCCCTCTGCCGTGGGCTACCAGCCCACCCTGGCCACCGAAATGGGCGCTTTGCAGGAGCGGATCACCTCCACCAAGAAGGGATCCATCACCTCCGTCCAGGCCGTCTATGTGCCTGCGGATGACCTGACTGACCCCGCCCCCGCCACCACCTTCACCCATCTGGACGCCACCACGGTGCTCAGCCGTGAGATTTCCAGCCAGGGCATCTACCCCGCCGTGGATCCCCTGGACTCCACCAGCCGGATCCTCAGCCCCGAAGTAGTGGGCCAGGAGCATTACGAAACCGCCCGTGCGGTGCAGCAGGTGCTCCAGCGGTACAAGGAACTCCAGGATATCATCGCCATCATGGGTATGGACGAACTGAGCGAGGAAGACAAACTCACCGTCAACCGGGCCCGGAAGGTGCAGCGGTTCCTGAGCCAGAACTTCCATGTGGCCGAGCAGTTCACCGGCATGGCCGGACAGTATGTTCCCCTGAAGGAGACTATCCGGGGCTTCAAGATGATCCTGAACGGGGAATGCGACGACATTCCCGAGAGCTGCTTCCTCTTCGCCGGCACCATCGACGATGTGCTGGCCAAAACCAACAAACAGTGAACCGGGGTGAACGCCTATGAACACCTTTCATCTGACCATCCAGACGGTGGACGGTCCCGCCTTTGAGGGGGAGGCCCAGCGGCTGTTCTGCCGCACCATCGACGGGGATGTGGCCATCCTGGCCCACCACGCCGACTACTGCACCGCCCTGGGGATGGGGGAGGCCCGGGTGACCCTGGAGGACGGCACCGTCCGAAAGGCCGCCTGCATCGGAGGGATGCTCACCATGCTGGACAACCGCTGCCGTCTGCTGGCCACCACCTGGGAGTGGTCCGAGGACATTGACCCGGAACGGGCCCACGCCGCCCGGGACCGGGCCCAGGCCCTCATCGAGCAGGGTGGGCTTTCCAACCGGGAGCTGGCCCTGGCTTCCGCCAAGCTCCAGCGGGCTCTGGTCCGAAGCAGCGTGGCCAAGAAATAACCAAAAAAGACCTGCGGACTTGTCCTTGACAAGCCTGACAGGTCTTTTTCTTTTTGATTCTCTTTATCCCTTTTTCAGGACGATACAGGGCAGGGGCGCCGTGTCCTTGTAGTTGGCATACCGGCAGACGATGACGGTGTACCGGGTGAGGGGGAGGCGCTCCAGGTACCGGAGGATCCCCTCCTTCTCCCCGCTGCCGATCCCCTGTCCGCTGTAAAGAACGGCGCTGAGGACGCCCCCCGGCCGGAGCAGGTCCAGGGCCTTTTCCAGGGCGGCGAGGCTCTTCTCCAGCTGGCTGTGGAGGGTGTGGTCACCCCCGGGCAGCCACCCGAAGTTGAACATGACGCAGTCCACCGTCCCGGGTGCTGCTATCCGGTCCAGGCGTGCGTGGTCCTCCACCATCACCCGGGCGTTGGAAAGCCCCGCCTTCCCCAGCCGGCGGCGGGTGTTCTCCACCGCCCGGGGCTGGATGTCCAGAGCGATGACCTCCCCGCCCAGGCCGCAGAGGAACTCTGTGTCGTAGCCGTTGCCGCAGGTGGCGTCGATGGAAAGGCGGGGCTGTGGACAGAGGTCTTTCACCAGCCGGTGGGAGAGCTCCACCCCGCTCAGGTCGGGCCTGCGGCGGCGGACCAGGCTCTCCCCTTCCCTCTGAAAGCCGAATTTTTCCCAGAAGGCCAGCTCCTCCTCCCGAGCGGGAAGGGGGGCACGGTGGCAGCTGGGCTGTCTTGGTTCAAAGCCTCCGGTACGCCGGAGGGCCTCCTTCAGAAGGTAGCTGCCGTAGCCCTTCCGCCGCCACCGGGGGTCAATGCGGAATTCCAGAATGCTCCGGTCCTCCAGGGTACACCGGCCCACAGGGGTCCCCTCCTTGTACAGGACCAGGGCTCCCCCTTCTTCTCGGATCTCCATGGCTTATCCCTCCCGCTTTCTCCGGTAAAGGATAAAATACCAGGGAAGGATCAGGGCCACCCCCAGCACCACATCGATGATGGAGTGCTGTTTGGTGAAAACGGTGGAGGCACAGATGAGCCCTGCCCAGATCCAGGCCACGGCCTGACGGCCGGGATGCCCTGCTCCCAGCCGGCTGCCGCTGAAGGCCAGGGCCATGGCCGCCGAGGTCTGACAGTGGATGGAGGGACAGACGTTGGCGGGGTCGTCCATGGTCCAGAGGAAGTCCATGATCCAGGTGGCAATGTTCTCCCGGTCCACCATCTGGGGGCGGAGATCCAGGCCGTTAGGGAGGACAATGTAGATGAAGAGACAGAAGAACATCCCGCTGAACATCATCTTCACCAGCTTATAGTAGGCCCCGGTATCGTTCCACCAGAGAAGAACGGTGACCCCCGCCAACAGGAAAAACCAGCTGCAGTAGGGAAAGGCGAACCACTCACAGAAAGGGATGAGGTCGTCCAGGGGGGAGTGGATGATGTACTTGGGAACGATCCGGCTGTTCTCCAAAAAAAAGATGACCAGGTAAGGGATCCAGAGCAGCTGCCACTGGAGCCCGGGCCTGGAGGTGAGAAGCGATTTCAAAAAGCAATTCCTCCTGCTCTGCTTCGGCCCAGGCCGAAGCTGGATATTTTTTATTGTAACACGGAGGGCTGAATCTTGCAAAGGTCTGGGAAGGATAGTACAATAAATAATAGAAATTCTTGCATTTTTCAGGAGGCAGTATGAACGGATATCCCCATCCCGTCAAGATCATCGGACTGGATCTGGACGGCACTGTTTTCAACGATCGGAAAGAGATCACTCCCCGCACCCTGGCCGCCATTCAGGAAGCGGCCCGCCGGGGGATGGTGGTGCTGCCCGCCACCGGCCGCCCTGTGTCCGGGGTACCGGAGGCATTCCTGAATGTGCCCGGGGTGGAATACGCCCTCACCAGCAACGGGGCCACCATCACTCGCCTTTCCGATGGTCAGCGGCTGGTCTTCCTTCCCTTCGACGGGGAGACCGCCCTGGGCCTCTATGATCTGCTGGCCCCCACCGACTGCATCTGCAATGCCTTTATTGCCGGGGAGAGCTACGCCCTGGAAAAGAATATGGACCGTGTGGAGGTCTTTACCCCCCAGAGCATCCTGAAATACATCAAGGACACCCGGATCGTGGTGAAGGATCTCCGGCCCCTCATCCTGGAGCACCCGGATCAGGTGGAAAAGTTTTCCCTCCTCTTCCGGGACCACCAGGTCCGCCAGCAGGTATGGGAGATGGTGGCCAAGGCCTTCCCTCAGGTGGAGATCACCAGCAGCTTTGACAACAACCTGGAGCTGAATGCCCCCGGGGTCCATAAAGGCGCCGCCCTCCTGGCCCTGGCCCGGCAGCTGGGCTGCGGCCCCGAGAACATCATGGCCTGCGGGGACAGCAGCAACGACCTGGCTATGCTCCGGACGGTAGGCCTCAGCGTGGCCATGGGGAACGCCCAGGAGGACGTGAAGGCCGCCGCCCGGTATATCACCGACGACAACAACCATGACGGGGTGGCCAAGGCCATTGAGCAGTACGCCCTGTAAGGAGGGATGCCCCATGTCCCAGCCCATGAACATTCTGGTCTCCCTGAACCAGGAATACCTCTTCCCTCTCTGCACCATGCTCACCAGCCTTCAGGAGAGCAACCCGAGGGAGGAACTCCAAGTCTATCTCATTGCCAACGACCTGGAGGATCACCAGCTCACCGCCATCCGGCGGATCCTGGAACCCAGCGGCAGCCGGCTGTTCCCCATCCAGGCCCCGGCGGACCTGTTCCGGGGGCTGCCGGTGACCCAGCGCCTGCCCCTCAGCCTCTATTACCGGGTCTTCGCCGCCCTCTATCTTCCCGCACAGCTGGACCGGATCCTTTTCCTGGACCCGGACTTGGTGGTGCTGCGTCCCATCCGGGAGCTTTACCAGCTGGAGCTGGGGGACTGCCTTTTCGGGGCGGCCAGCCTGACCCCTCCCGGAATGGAGCGGCTCAACCGCCTCCGGCTGGACCTTCCTCAGGACAGCTTCTACTTCAACAGTGGGGTAGTCCTCTACAACCTTCCTCTTCTCCGGCAGGAGCAATCCCTGGCGGAGGCCGCCGCCTTTTTGGAAAAATGGAAAACCTTCCTCCTCCAGCCGGATGAGGATCTTTTCAGCTGCCTTTACGGAGAGCGGATCTATCCCCTGGACAGCCTTCGGTACAACCTTTCGGAGCGGCTTTACAATGCCCAGCGCCGGGCCCATCCCGGAGATGAGGATTTCGGTCCCCAGTGGGTGAAGGAGAACACCGTCATCTTCCACTATGCCGGGCGGAACAAGCCCTGGAACCAGCATTACCTGGGACAGTTTGACGTCTTTTACCTGAAATATGCCCGCCAGGCCGCCCTGGTCTTGGGGGACGGAGGCCGGGCCATCCTGGAGGACCCCCGGGAGGAAGGGCGGGAGAACGGAGAGACGTTGCCCCTGGTCACCCTCATTGTACCGGTCTACAACAGCGCCTCCACCCTGCCCCGGCCTTCGGACAGCCTCCTGGGCCCGACCTATTCCCGGCTGGAGGTCCTCCTCATCAACGACGGCAGCACCGACGAGAGCCTCCATGTATTGGAGACCTACGCCGCCCGGGATGACCGTCTCCAGGTCCTCAGCCGCCCCAACAGCGGCCCTGCCAGCTGCCGGAATCTGGGGCTCTCCCTGGCCAAGGGGGAGTATGTTCTCTTTGCGGATGCGGATGACTGGCTGGAACCCAACGCCGCCGAGCGGATGGTCATTGCCGCCCAGACCTCCGGCTGCGAGCTGGTCATCGCCGACTATTACCGGATCATCGGGGAGCGGTGTTACCAGATGGGCAGGATCGACCAGGGGATCTATTCCCGGAAGGAGCTGGCGGAGATCATGATGGACAACCCCGCCGACTTTTACTACGGGGTGGTCTGGAACAAATGCTTCCGGCTGGATCTGATCCGGGCCGCCGGGCTGGAATTTCCCCGGCACCTGGACTGGTGCGAGGATTTCCTCTTCAACCTGGAGTATCTCCAGTACGCCCAGCAGGTGTTCATCCTGAAGGAGCCCCTTTACTATTATGTAAAGACCAAGGGGAGCCTTTCCAGCGCCGTGGCCACCCAGGGGAAGGTCCTCTCCACCAAACTGGAGCTTTTCGACCATTACAAGGAACTGTACCAGGAGCTGGATCTCTACCAGGAGAACAAGCTGAAAGTCCATCGATTCCTTATTGATTTTGCTCGGGAGCACGGCCAGCGGCAGAAACCCAACGAACGGCTCCTGAAGGAGGAAGGGCTGCTGACCCCGCCCGAGGAGGCCTGACTTGTACCCATTCCGGGGCGGTCCCCGGATTACTTATACAGGAGGAATTTGCATGAAATTGGTGGTTTTTGATGTTGGGGGCACCGAGATCAAATACTCGGTGATGGACCAGGACCTGCGGATCGAAAACGCAGGGTATGTTCCCACCCCCATGGATACCCTGGAGCATTTTCTCCAGACCCTGCGGGACATCTACCTGCCCCACAAGGAGGAGGTGGAGGGGATCGCCGTCAGCCTGCCCGGCTTTGTGGACAGCCAGAAAGGCCGGATCAACGGAGGCGGCGCACTCCTCTACAACTATGGCCAGGACGTAGGGCCCCAGCTGGCCGCCCTCTGCGGCTGCCCGGTCCACCTGGAGAACGACGGGAAAGCCGCCGCCATGGCCGAGCTCTGGAAGGGCAGCCTCCAGGGCTGCCAGAACGCCGCCGTCTTCATCATCGGCACCGGGGTAGGGGGCGGTCTCATCATTGACGGGAAGCTGGTGCGGGGGCCCCAGTTCACTGCCGGAGAGTTCAGCTTCCTTAACTGCAACGCCGACGCCTGGGAGGATTTTCACTCTGGTATGGCCAGCCGGTGCAGCACTCCCGCCCTTCTGGGCCGGTACAAGGCCCTGAAAGGGATGGCCAAAGAGGAGCCTTTGGATGGCCGGCAATTCTTTGCCCGGCTGGCAGAGGGAGATTCTCAGGCCAAGGAGGCCCTGGAGTGCTTCTGTAAGCAGGTGGCCATTCAGATCTACAACCTGTCCGCCCTCCTGAACCTGGAGAAGGTGGCCATCGGGGGCGGCATCAGCCGCCAGCCCATCCTGGCTCAGACCATTCAGGAACAGCTGGACCTGGCCATGTCCACCACTCCCTGGGCCAAGATGGGGCTGGCGCTCCCCATTGCCAAGGTGGTGTCCTGCCAGTTCGCCAACGACGCCAACCAGATCGGGGCTATGTACTCCTATATGCTGGCCAAGGGCCTGCTGTAACCGATACTGATTTCTTCACCAGGGGCCTCTCCGGAGACGGAGAGGCTCCTGGTTTCACTTTTTTACCATGAAATTATCACCTTCCTTCCCGGACGATTTCACAGCTGACCTCTAAAATGGAGATACAGCCGCCGGCGGGGTCTTCTGCCAGCGAAAAAATCTGCACACATTGGGGGAAGAAATCATGAACCATCTTCAGGCGGCCCGCACCCGGGCCTCCGCTCTTTTAGGGGGACTGCGGCACGGCGCCTCCCGAATGCTCGCCTTTTTGCTCCGGCACAAGATCGCTGCCACCGCCTTTATCCTGGCAGCCATTCTGGGGATCACCGCCCTTTGGGTCCTGCGGCCCCGGCGGGACGGTCTCCCTGCGGCTTCCGGAGAGGGATACACTCGCACTGTCACCCTGGAGCGGGGCACTCTGGAGGACTCCATCAGCGCCACCGGTACGGTAGAGAGTGCCCAGGTTTCCACCGTCACCACCGACCTGAAATACACCGTAAAGGAAGTTCTGGTCCAGGTAGGGGATTCGGTCAAGGAAGGGGACGTGATCTGTGTTCTGGACAGTTCCGAGCTGGAGACCAGCATCCAGAAGCTGAAGGAGAATCTGGCCGAGACCCAGGCCGATGCCCTGGAGCAGTATGAGGACGCCCAGGAGGCCCTTACCGAAGCCCAGGAAAAAGTTACCGATACCTATGACGCCATGGAGGTGGCGGAGGATGACCTGGAGGAGGCCGAGGAGGCTTATAACAAGGCAGCCTCCACTGTGAATCCCTATCAGTCCAAGGTAGATGC
>CALXEN010000235.1 GCA_944387325.1 uncultured Clostridia bacterium
TCTCCTTGATCAGGTGGCGGCGGTTGCTGGTGGCATAGACCGCAATGTTCTGGCTCCGGCCTCCCACGCTTCCCTCCAGAATGGCTTTCAGGGCGGCAAAGTTGTCGTCGTTGGCGGTGAAGCTGAGATCGTCAATGAAGAGGATGAATTTCAGGGGATTGGCGGCCAGGCTGTCCATGAGATGGGGGATCTGGTAGAGCTGGTTCTTCTTGACCTCCACCAGCCGCAGACCCTGGTCCGCAAATTCGTTGGCGATGGCCTTGATGGCGCTGGATTTCCCGGTGCCCGCATCCCCGTAGAGGAGCACATTGTTGGCGGGACGGCCCTCCAGCAGGGCTTTGGTGTTGGCGATGACCTTGGCCCGCTCTGCCTCGTACCCGGGCAGTTCGCTGAGCTTCTGGGGGTCTGGGTGTCGGACCGGCACCAGCTGGCAGTCCTCCACCGTGAACACCTTGTACCGGGCAAAGATTCCGTAGCCGGTGTGGTGCAGGTCGGCCAGGCGGCTCTTATACTCGGCGGCAAAGTCGATCTCCTCCACATTCCACTGGGGCAGGAAGTCCGGCACCGTCACCTCGGTCCGTTCCAGCCGGCCCAGCTTGGTGAAGAAGTCCAGCTCACTGTCCAGGGCCCGGGTCAGAAGCTCGTCTGCCCCCTTGGGGGAGCAGAGGGCGGTCACGTACAGGTTCTCCTCCTCCAGCACCCGGGTCAGAAGATACCGGCTCCAGTTGGTGGTGTTTCTGAAAAGCCGGGCACAGAATTCTCCGCAGCTGGAGACGGTGGGCTGGGCCAGCATCCGGGCCAGGGCCTCAATGACGGGGTCCTGCAACAGGCCCCGAAAGATCACCAATGCCTCCAGACGGAGGCTGTATTCCTTCAATTCCATAGGTCTTTCCTCTCCCTTTTTAGGGTTTTCATCATTATAAACCAGCACTTTGCCTTTGTAAAGCGTTGACTTTGTGTTGCAGGTGTACTACAATTAAAACCAGCGTTTCCCTCTCTTTTTTGTGCGAATTGAGAAGAGGGAAGAGGAAGATCCAAGGAGAAGGAGAGAAAGAGTATGATGCTGACAGGCTCGGAGATTTTCGCCGAGGTCCTGGTAGAACAGGGGGTCACTACCATGTTCGGCTACCCCGGCGGGGCCGTGCTGAACCTGTATGACGCCCTCTACCGGTATCAGGACAAGATCACCCACATTATGACCGCCCACGAACAGGGGGCCGCCCACGCTGCGGACGGCTACGCCCGGGCCACCGGGAAGACCGGGGTAGTGCTGGCCACCAGCGGCCCCGGCGCCACCAACCTGGTTACCGGCATCGCCACCGCCTATATGGACAGCGTCCCCATGGTGGCCTTTACCGGGAATGTGGGTACCAGCCTCATTGGAAAGGACAGCTTCCAGGAGGTATATATCGCCGGGATCACCATGCCCATTACCAAGCATAACTTTGTGGTCCGCCATGTGTCCGAGCTGGCCGATACCATGCGGGAAG
Source organism: uncultured Clostridia bacterium (assembly GCA_944387325.1). Classification (GTDB taxonomy): domain Bacteria; phylum Bacillota; class Clostridia; order Oscillospirales; family Ruminococcaceae; genus CALXEN01. Next base: position 1,491 of record CALXEN010000235.1, read on the forward strand.
CCTTCCGAATCGCCCAGGCCGGGCGGAAGGGCCCGGTGCTGGTGGATATCCCCAAGGATGTCACCTCCGACAAGTGGGAGTTCACCCCCGCCCAGCCGGTGCCCGAGACCACCGTCACCTCCTTTGACCAGGAGAAAGCTGCCCTGGCCGCCCAGTGGCTCAACCATGCCCAGCGGCCCCTGGTCTTTCTGGGGGGCGGCGTGCGGAGCAGCAAGGGCTGCCATGCTCTGAAGGCCATCATCCGGAAAGCCAATATCCCCGCCACCCATACCCTCATGGCTGCCGGGGTGCTGGGGTACGAGGAACCCCTCAACCTGGGGCTGCTGGGGATGCACGGCAGCTACACCACCAACAAGGCCATGGACGAGGCGGATGTGGTCCTGGCGGTGGGGACCCGGTTCTCAGACCGGGTGGCCCTGAACACCGCCAAGTTTGCCAAGAAGGCCAGGATCATCCAAATCGACATCGACCCCAGCGAGGTGAACAAGAATGTGGAGGTGGACCTGAGTCTCATCGGGGACGCCGCCATCATTCTGGAGGCCATCCTGCCCCATATCCAGCCTGCCGCTCATGAGGAATGGCTGCGGGATATCCAGGCCTGGAAGAGCATCGACTACCACCCGGTCAACCACAACGACCGGCTTATGCCCCATCAGGTCATTGGGGAGATCTGTGCCCAGGCAGGCCCCGATGCCGTCTATGTCACCGACGTGGGCCAGCATCAGATGTGGGCCGCCCAGTACCTCCGCCACGTGAAGAGCCGAGGGTTTATCACCAGCGGCGGATTGGGCACCATGGGCTTTGGTTACGGCGCAGCCCTGGGCGCCCAGGCTGCCCTGGGCCGGGACGCCACCGTGGTCATGCTCACCGGGGACGGCTCCTTCCACATGAACCTCAACGAGGCCTGCACCGCCGTCAGCTACGACCTGCCGGTCATCACCGTCATCTTCAACAACCAGGTGCTGGGGATGGTCCGCCAGTGGCAGACCGCCTTCTATGGCAAGCGGTATTCCAGCACCGACCCCCACCGAAAGACCGATTATGTCCAGCTGGCCAAGGGCTTTGGTCTGAAGGGGTACCACTGCGAGAACCTGGGCCAGTTCCAGGAAGCCTTCGCCCAGGCCCTGAAGGAGCATAAGCCCGCCTGGATCGAGTGCGTCATCGACAAGGACGAGAAGGTCCTGCCCATGATTCCCGCCGGGGGCACCGTGGAAGACCTGATGATGAGCTGAGGAAAGGAGGAGTACTATGGCACAAGAACGGAAAACCATCGGCCTCATGCTGAAAAACAACCCCGGCGCCCTGAGCCGGATCTCGGGGCTGTTCTGCCGGCGGAACTTCAACATTGACAGCATCACCTCCTCCGCCACCACCGATCCCGCCGTCACCCGGGTGACCATCACCATCCATGACGACGAGGCGGTCCTCCGCCAGGTCATGCTTCAGACCGCCCGGCTGGAGGACGTCATCGAGGTCTTCCTGCTGGACCCGGAAAACAGCCTCCAGCGGGAGCTGCTTCTGGTCAAGCTGGCGGCCAACGTCTCCAACCGCAGCGCCCTGCGGGAGATCGCAGCCATCTATAAGGCCAAGATCATTGACCTGACCCCCGAGAGCATGGTCTTTGAGCTGACTGGCCGGCCCTCCAAGATCGACGCCTTCCTGGCTATGCTGGAAGGGTACACCATCCTGGAGATGTGCCGCACCGGCATCACCGCCATGGAGCGGGGTCCGGTCCGGGTCCATAACCGGAAACCGGTGGAGACCCTCAAGCCGGAACCGGAACTTTGTGAAAACTAAGTGATTTTGCCTAAAAAAACAGTTGAAACCGGGAAAATAAACGGCTATAATAGAATCTATTAACAGTCCCTTTTGGAAAGAGGGGGACCGAGGAAAGAGGAGTTAATACTATGGCAATCAAAAAGTACTACGATTCTGACTGCAATCTGGGTGTGCTGGACGGCAAGACCGTAGCCGTCATCGGCTTCGGCAGCCAGGGCCACGCTCATTCCGAGAACCTGGCCGAGAGCGGCGTCAACGTGGTGGTCGGTCTGCGGAAGGGCAGCGCCCACTGGGAGAAGGCCGCCAAGTTCGCCGAGACCTGCCCCAACTTCCAGGTCATGGAAGTGGAAGAGGCAGCCAAGGCCGGCGACGTGGTCATGATGCTGGTCCCCGATGAGCTTTGCGCCGACATCTACAACAGCCAGATCGCTCCCTACATGACCGAGGGGAAGGCCCTGGCCTTTGCCCATGGCTTCAACATCCACTTCAAGACCATCGTGCCTCCCGCCAATGTGGACGTCATTATGATCGCTCCCAAAGGCCCCGGCCACACCGTCCGGAGCCAGTACGTGGAGGGCAAGGGCGTGCCCAGCCTGATCTGCGTGGAGCAGGACTACACCGGCAAGGCCAAAGAGATCGCCCTGGCTTACGCTTCCGGCATTGGCGCAGGCCGGGCCGGCATTCTGGAGACTACCTTCAAGGAGGAGACCGAGACCGATCTGTTCGGTGAGCAGGCTGTGCTGTGCGGCGGTGTATGCGAGCTGGTCCGTTCTGGTTTCGACACCCTGGTGGAGGCTGGCTATGCTCCTGAGATGGCTTACTTCGAGACCTGCCACGAGATGAAGCTCATCGTTGATCTGATCAACGAGGGCGGCATGGGCAAGATGCGCTACTCCATCAGCAACACTGCCGAGTATGGCGATTACCGCACCGGCAAGCGCCTCATCACCGAGGAGACCCGGAAAGAAATGAAGAAGGTCCTCACCGAGATTCAGGACGGCACCTTCGCTTCCGAGTTCCTGGCTGAGATGAGCCCCAAGGGCGGCCGGAAGGTCCACTTCCTGGCTCAGCGGCGGATGCAGGCCGATCACCTCATTGAGAAGGTGGGCGCCGAGCTCCGGACCATGATGAGCTGGCTGAAGAAGTAATCAGCTCCTTTCAAAAAATCCAGAAAGCCGGATACAGATTGTATCCGGCTTTTTACAAACAGGAGGTCCCTATGAGAAGCGACAATGTGACCAAAGGGGCGGAGCGGGCGCCTAACCGCAGCCTCTTTTACGCCCTGGGCTATACCAAGGAAGAGCTGGACCGTCCCCTCATCGGGGTGGTCAGCGCCTACAGCGAGATCGTCCCCGGGCATATGAACCTGGATAAGCTCACCGAGGCCGTCAAGGCCGGGGTGCGGATGGCCGGGGGCACCCCCATCATGGTCCCCGCCATCGGGGTCTGCGATGGGATCGCCATGGGCCACCAGGGAATGAAGTACAGCCTGCCCAGCCGGGAACTGATCTGCGACAGCGTGGAAACCATGTTCACCGCCCATCAGTTTGACGGCCTGGTCCTGGTGCCCAACTGCGACAAGATCGTCCCCGGGATGCTCATGGCAGCCCTCCGGATGAATGTGCCCACCGTGGTCTGCAGCGGCGGCCCCATGCTGGCCGGCAGCCATGAGGGGAAGGAAGTCAGCCTGAGCTATATGTTCGAGGCGGTAGGCGCCTACAAGGCAGGCATCATGAACGAGGATCAGCTGACCCAGTGCGAGGAGGGCTGCTGCCCCGGCTGCGGTTCCTGCTCCGGAATGTACACCGCCAACAGCATGAACTGCCTCTG
>CALXEN010000236.1 GCA_944387325.1 uncultured Clostridia bacterium
AAGTATCTGCTGACCAAGGAAGAGCTGGAAAATAAAATTGCCACCTTTACCGGCGGCCGTGCCGCAGAGGAAGTGGTGTTCGGGCAGGTGACCACCGGCGCTTCCAACGATATTGAACAGGCCACCAAGCTGGCCCGGTCCATGATCACCCGGTATGGCATGAACGAGGATTTTGATATGGTGGCCCTGGAAACGGTGCAGAACCAGTATCTGGGAGGGGACGCTTCCCTGGCCTGTTCCGCTGAAACCCAGCGGGAGGTGGACCGGAAGGTGGTGGAGCTGGTCAAGACCCAGCACGCAAAGGCCAGGAAGATCCTGGAGGAAAATCGTTCCAAACTGGATGAACTTGCCCGGTTCCTCTACGAGAAGGAGACCATAACCGGGGAAGAGTTTATGGAGATCCTGGAAGGGGGAGAAAAGGAATGAGACGGCATTCCGGTTTTGGTTGGCTGGAGCTTGCAGTTGGGATCCTGCTTGTAGCCCTGGGCATCTTGGTATTTCTCTACCCAGATGCAGCTCTTAACACCATGATTATTGGGTACGGTCTGGCAGCTTTAGTGACCGGCATTTCGGACCTGATTCTATTCATTCAGCTGGAACGGTATATCGGTTTTGGCCCTATATTGGCGCTGATTTCCGGAATCTTCAGCGTAATGGCCGGTGCTGTTCTTATGCTTAGGCCCCGGGCAGGCGTGCTGGTGCTTACAGTCCTGTTTCCCATCTGGTTTGTGGCTCATTGCATTTCACGTCTGGCCCGCCTGGGAGATATCCGCTTCATTGCCGGGGAGGGGACCTACCGCTTCACACTCGTGGTACATACGATCGGTTTGATTCTTGGCCTGCTGATGTTCCTAAGCCCGGTATTTACACTGACCACCATCCGATACCTTGCAAGTATTTACCTCATTCTTCTGGGAATTGACGGCATAGTGCTGGCACTGAGCCGGTTGGGCCGGTGATATTGAAAGGAGAGTCCATTTGGCGCCTATACTGCTTTTGACCACCCTGGATGAGAACTATCTTCTGCAGCTCCAGGTCCTCCTGGCTTCCATCCGGGTGAATAACCCCGGGGATTCTTTCGGCCTGTACCTTATACACAGCGGGATCCCCAGTGAAAAGCTGGATCAGATCTCTGCCCAGTGCAGCCGGTACGGGTACGGATTTTCCCCGGTGATGGTGCAGGAATCCCTTTTCCAGGGGGCTCCCGTCTCACGCCAGTACCCTAAGGAAATGTATTACCGGCTCCTTGCAGCGCATTTGCTGCCGAGGACCCTGGATAAAATCCTCTATCTTGACCCGGACATTCTGGTCATCAACCCCCTTCGTCCTCTTTGGGAGACCGAACTGGGAATGAGTCTGTTTGCAGCTGCAGCCCATACGGGAAAAGCGCAGCTGGCCAGCGGGGTGAACCAACTGCGGCTGGGCACACAGGGAGAGTATTATAACTCCGGGGTACTTCTGATGAATTTAAAGCAAGGAAGAGAGGAGATCCTGCCCCAGGAAATATTCGATTATGTAAGGGAACACGGACGGGGATTGCTTCTGCCGGATCAGGATGTTCTTAACGCTCTCTATGGACAACGGATCCAGTCTCTGGAGGATGTGCTCTGGAACTATGATGCCCGAAACTTCAGGAGCTATCTGGTCCAAAGCGGTGGCGTATGCGACCTGGAATGGGTTATGGGGCACACTGTCGTCCTTCACTTCTGTGGCAAAGAGAAGCCTTGGAAAAAGGGGTATATCCGCCGTTTTGGGGTGATTTACCAGCACTACCTCCAAATCGTCAGAAGGGAACTGAACTCCTTGAAAAATCCCGGTCAGCAATAACACAAGAACGACGCCCGGCGCTTGGCCTCCGGATCGAGGAAGCCAGCACCGGGCGTTTTGCAGAGAGCGTCAAAGGATTTTTTTTAGGAAGGCCGTCAATACTCTGGCTGCGGCCTGATGCCCTGAAAAGCCCGGATGCTCCAGCGCTCCCAGGGTCTCCGGGGTAAGATCCGGAAGCTGAAGGAAATAGGCTCTGGAGTCCCCGCAGCTGCAGCGGAACTCTTCCACGGCTCGATCCAGGATGGGCAGAGAGTCCTGCCCCATCATGCCATAGCACCAGACCAGGGCGGCCTTCGGGTTATGAAGGCGAAGCTGTTTAAGAAAATGGATTGCTTCCGTCTTGAGCAATTCCGGATCCCGCAGGGCGTACCGTTCCCCGGTAAATGGGTCGGCAAAGGGGGGATTTTTCAGTGCAAAGTCGTCATTGGTGCCCAGGTGAATGATGACGGCGTCCGGCTGCCAGGAAGAAAAATCATAGGGCATTCCTGCGCCCAGGGAACGATTTCTTTCATCATTGAGACTGCCGCACACCCGGTCATAAATGGGAGGAATGGCACAGTGCGGGTCGTTCTCCCAGCTGGCAAGGACTCCCCAGCCACTCTGACTGATCAGGCGAAATTCCGCAGACAAAGCGTCGGCTGTAAGCCGGGCATAGCTGTGATAGGGGGAGAGAAATGCAGTGGACCAGTCTGTTTCGCAGACAGCCCCTATTGCCCCCTCGCCGCTGGTAAGGCTGTCCCCCACAAATTCCAGACGGCAGGCGGGGGCAGACAGAGGGAGGCACTCTCCCTGTACCATTCCCAAGCCGGTGAGCAGAAGAAGATGACGAGGATCATCCGTGACTGCCTGGGTCTCCTTGAAGATCCTCACTTTGCGGGGAATCCCCGGAGCAAGCCCTCGGAAGAGACAGTGCCGGGTCACCCCTCGCCCCAGGGGCATCCGAAGAATGGGAGAGCCGTTCAGCTCCACCAGGATCCAGGGCTCGTGAAGGGTAAAATCGGCCTCCCACTGGGCCCAAAGCTCGCTGCCGGTATAGCTTAGTTCCACTCCGCTGCCGGCCCAAAAGAAGGGGAGAGGCGCATACGGTGAGCCTGGACTGGTGCGGCCCAGAACCCGCAGATGAGGAACTTGGCGGGGAGAAAGGTATGAAATATCCATAACTGCACATCCTTTGAATCTCCGACGGATTTCGGCTCGATTTAAGGTGAACGCCCGCAGCCGGGAGATTCTAAGGCTTATTATACTAATTATCGGGTTCCGTTACAAGGTGGGGGAAAGGGATTGCTATGCCTGTATAAGGGTGATAGAATTATAGTAATGCACCAAAGGGGAGAATGGGGTGAGGGAAATGAGCAAGAAGGCGCCTGCGGAGGTATGGTATCCGCTGGACAATGCCGCCATGGTCTATTCGGCCATCCAGCGGGATGACTACTCTGCCGTCTACCGCTTCTCTGCGGTGATGGATGACTTGGTGGACCCCCAGGCGTTGCAGCGGGCAGTCAACCGTGTCATGCCCCGTTTCCCTGGATTTCAGGTCCGTCTTCGCAAGGGCGTGTTCTGGTATTACTTCGATGGGGATCCCACCTTTCTGCCCCGGGTAGAGCCGGACATTGCCAATCCCTGTCAGCCGGTACGGTTCTCCTCTCATGACCGGCTTCTCCGGGTCTTTTATTACCAGAAGCGCATTTCCATTGAGTTGTTTCACGCCATGGCCGATGGCTCCGGAGCACTGGTATTTCTCAAAACCCTGGTGGCAGAATACCTTCGTCAGTGTGGGGTGGAGGTGCCCTGTACCCAGGGAGTGTTGGACCCGGCGGAGCCTCCCGATCCCAAAGAATGGGAGGACGCATACGCACGCTATGCCACCTCCCGGGTCCATCGTGGCCTGAAAGGTAAGCCTGCCTACCGCCATAAAGGGACCCCGGAACCCTTCTATACCCTGAATATTACCATGGGGCTCATCCCGGTGGAACAGCTCCGGAAAGCCGCCGGGAAATATGGGGCAACCATTACGGAATATCTTTCCGCCGGACTGCTTCAGGCCCTGCTTGGACTTCAGCATCAGGAAGATCTCTTCCGTGAGCGCCCGGTCGTCCTGGTGATACCGGTAGATCTCCGTCACTCTTTCC
>CALXEN010000237.1 GCA_944387325.1 uncultured Clostridia bacterium
AAAAAGGGGAGGACCAGAATTACCAGGCCCACCAGAGCCATACAGATCCCGCCAGCTTTGGTGGAGAGAAGGAAAAGGTCCGAGGGACCGTCCGCCCGGTAAGACTTCCAGGATTCGGTGAGATGCCACCAGATACGGGCATATTTGAAGAGGAGAAATCCCGCCAGAATAAAGAGGATCCCGGCCAGTGATGTCCAGAGCATAGTCGCTTTCTCCTTTCCCTTTTACGAATTTCCCAGCAGTTCCACCACCCGGGCGGTGAGGGCTACGCTGGTCTGGGCGGCTTTGGCGGCAAAGGCGGGGAAGTCCTGGGGAGCGTTCCCGTCGGCGTCGTCACTGATGACCCGGATCACTCCGAAGGGGATTCCGTTGGTGTAGCAGACCTGGCCAATGCTGCCCCCCTCCATCTCTCCGGCAATGGCGCCGAAGGTATTATGGATCCATTCCTTCCGTCCGGCTTCACAGAGGAATTGGTCCCCGGTGGCGATGGTGCCGGTTTGGGTGGCAAGATCCAGCTCACCGGCGGCGGTCTGGATGGCCGCTACCAGAGATTCTCCCGCCGGAATGTGGACGACGTTGGGCCCCGAGATCATTCCCACCGGGTCTCCCAGGCCGCTGGTGTCCATGTCATGCTGGACCACGTCCCGGGCAATGGCTACGTCCCCGATCCCCAGCTGGGGGCAGAGGGTCCCGGCTACCCCGGTGTTCAGCAGGGCGGTCACCGGAAACTGCAAACAGATGGTCTGGGCGCAGAGGGCGGCAAAGACCTTGCCCACCCCGCAGACTGCCAGCACCACGTCTGTCCCTTTCAGCTTCCCGGTCACAAATTCTATGCCGCTGATGGTGGTGATCTGTGGGTCTTTCAGCTGGGCTTTCAGCCCCTCCACCTCCATCTTCATGGCGCCGATGATGCCGATCATCTTTCAGCCCTCCCTGTACCGGAAATCGGTGTGGGGATTGGCCCGGAGCACCGACAGGTACTTCCGGCACTCCTTCTTGGCGGCCTCCAGGTCCAGGTTCCGGTAGTTGCCGCACTCCTTGGCGCTGGCCCCGAATACGGGACCCTGGTAGGCCAGAATGGTCTCCAGCACCTGGATCAATACCTCCCGCACCTGTCCGTGGCGGGCATTCCGCACCAGCAGGTAAAAGCCGGTCTGGCAGCCCATGGGCCCGAAATAGAGGATGTCCTCCTTGATGGAGGAATTCCGCAGGTAGGTGGCCATCATGTGCTCCACACTGTGCATGGTCAGGTTGTCCATATAATCCCCGGCGTTGGGCTTCCGGGTGCGAAGGTCGTAGGTGGTCACATCTCCATCCACCCGGCTGATGTAGATGCCGGGCTCCAGCAGATCATGGTCTACGGTAAAACTGGTAATACGTTCCAAAGGAAAACTCCTTTCAAAGACAGATTTTCACCATTATACCGGGGAAGCAGCAAAAAAGCAACCTTCCGGACAAAAAAGAAGGCCGGGAGAATCACTCCCGACCTTCCAGAAAAGCCTTACAGGAAGATGTATTTCAGCACGAAGAGGATCGCCAGCACATACATGAGGGCGTTCACCTTCTTGCCCTTGCCGGTGGCCAGGTGGAGCACCACGTAGCTGATGATGCCCAAGGCAATGCCCTCGCTGATGCTGTAGAACAGGGGCATGGCAATGATGGCCAGGTAGGCGGGAATGGCCTCCACAGCGTGGTCATCCTCAAAGCTGATGGTGGTCACGGTGGAGACCATCAGGTAGCCCACCATGATGAGGGCGGGGGCGGTGGCAAAGCTGGGGATAGCGGTGAAGATGGGAGCAAACAGGGTGCTCACCAGGAAAAGCAGGCCGGTGACAGCGGCGGTAAGGCCGGTGCGGCCGCCGGCAGCAACGCCGGAAGCGGACTCCACAAAGGTGGTAGTGGTGGAGGTGCCCAGCACAGCGCCCGCAGAAGTGGCAATGGCGTCAGAGAGCAGGGCGGGCTTGATGCCGGGCAGATGCCCCTCTTCATCCAGCATATCAGCCTTGGTGGCTACACCGATGAGGGTGCCCAGGGTATCAAAGATATCCACAAAGAGGAATCTGAAGACCACCACGATGAAGTTCACAATGCCCACAGTGGAGAAGTCCACATTGAAGCACTGGCCAAAGGTCTCGCCCAGCTTGGAAAAGTCGGTGATGGCAAAGGTGGGGAAGAGGCTGAAGTAGCTGACATAGTCAGGCTGATAGATCCCGGTCACCTGGCAGAGCATCCCCAGGATCCAGGTGCCCAGGATCCCCCACAGGATGGAACCCTTCACTCCCTTGATGTAGAGGGCGGCGGTGAGGAAGGTGCCGATGACGGCCAGCAGGGCGCAGATGCCGCTGGTGGTGAAGTTGTCGGTGAAGCTGGTGATGGTCACCAGGGTGCTGCTGTCCACGGACAGGCCGGCGTTCTGGAGGCCGATGAAGCAGATGAAGAGGCCGATGCCCACGGATACGCCCTTCTTCAGGGTGTAGGGGATGGCGTTGAAGATGGCCTCACGGACATTGGTCAGGCTGAGGACAATGAAGATGAGACCCTCAATGAAGACGGCCAGCAGGGCTACCTGCCAGGTGTAGCCCATTCCCAGGACCACGGTGTAAGCCATGTAGGCATTGAGGCCCATCCCCGCAGACAGGGCAAAAGGCAGGTTGGCCATAAGGGCCATGCAAAGGGTGCCGACAAAGCTGGCCAGAGCGGTGGCCAGGAGTACGGCGGTGGCGTCCATCCCGGCGGCAGACAGGATACTGGGGTTGACTGCCAGGATGTAGGCCATGGTCATGAAGGTGGTGATACCGGCCATGACCTCGGTCTTTACGTCCGTCTTGTGGGCGGACAGCTTGAAAACTTTTTCCAGCACGATTTTGTTCCTTCTCTCTTAGATTTTGAAATGGGTCATTTTATTTGCCGGGGTACACAATGACGGAAGATACGTCGAGGCCCTCCAGCTTGGACCGTCCGTTGAGACCGGCCAGCTCCATGAGGCAGACGACCTTGACCACCTTGCCCCCGCACTGTTCCACCAGACGCACTGCGGCTTCCAGGGTGCCGCCGGTGGCGATGAGGTCATCAATGAGGACCACCCGGTCTCCGGGTTTTACATCGTCCTTGTGCAGTTCGATGGTAGCGCTGCCGTATTCCAGGTCATAGCTGGCCTCCACGGTGGCACGGGGCAGCTTGCCCTTCTTCCGCACCAGCACCAAAGGTTTGTGGAGGTTGTAGGCAATGGGAGCGCCCAGCACAAAGCCCCGGCTTTCCAGTCCGGCTACCACGTCAAAGTCCACCCCTTCCAGGCAGGACTGCATCTCATCGATGGCGGCCTGGAGCCCGTCCTTGTGGCAGAGCACGCTGGTCACATCCCGGAAGATGATGCCAGGCTGGGGAAAATCGGGAATACTGGTCACATATTGTTCTGCTTTACTCATGGTCAGATTTCTCCTCTCAGAATTAGTTGGGTCTGTACCCAAACAGCAAAAAACAGATCACATCCATTCTATCAATTTTTTCTTTTTCAGACAAGGTGTATTTTCCCAAAATCCCCTCCAAAAGCCAGCAAAGTTTTGGACAGGAAAGAAAAATCCCCGACCAGAAGGCCGGGGAAGGAAGAATCAACCCAGATGATCGATGATGGCCTGGGTGTACTCTGCGCTGGTGGAGCTGCCTCCCAGGTCGGGGGTGCGGACGGCCCCCTCCGCCAGCACCTGGTCCACAGCGGTGCGGATCCGGGCGGCTACCTCTCCCTGGTCCAGATGCTCCAGCATCATGCAGGCGCTCCAGAGGAGGGCGGTGGGATTGGCAATGCCTTTGCCTGCAATGTCGGGAGCACTGCCGTGAACGGCCTCAAACATACTGTACTGGGCGCCCAGGTTGCAGCTGGGCAGCAGACCCAGGCCGCCGATGAGCCCGCTGGTAAGGTCGCTGATAATGTCCCCGTACAGGTTGGGCATGACCAGAATATCAAACTGCTGGGGCTTCATGACCAGCTGCATGGCCACATTGTCCACGATCTTGTCGTCGCTCTCAATGTCGGGATACCCGGCGGCGATCTGCCGGAACAGGTCCAGGAACAGCCCGTCGCTCTGCTTCAGGATGTTGGCTTTGTGGACGCAGGTCACCTTCTTCCGGTGATTCTTCCGGGCATACTCGAAGGCGTCCTCAATGATCCGGGTGCTGGCCTTCCGGGTGATGATCTTGTAGGCGATGACAGTGTTTTCGTCCGGCTTTTCCTCCTTGCCTACATACAGGTCCTCGGTGTTCTCCCGGAAGGTGACAATGTCCACATTTTCAAAGGGCGTCTTGACGGCGGGGTTGCTCTTGGCAGGCCGGATGTTGGCATAGAGATCATACTTCTCCCGCAGGGTCACATTGAGGCTCCGGAATCCCTTCCCGATGGGGGTGGTGATGGGACTCTTCAGCAGGACCCTGGTCTGCTCAAAGCTGTCAAAAGCAGCCTGGGGGATGAGGGCCCCATGGGCGTTGTACTCGGCTTCCCCCACATTGTGGATGTCATACTCCAGCTGGGCCCCGGCGGCGTCCAGAATCTTCAGGACGCAGTCGGTGATCTCGGGGCCGATGCCGTCCCCCTTGAATACGGTGATTTTCTGCATATGGTTTCTTTCCTCTCCTTTTCAGCGGTTGTCAATGGGCACGTACTCTTCTTCCTTGCCCACGTAGATGTTGGCAGGCCGCATGATCCGGCCGTCATAGAGCTTGTTTTCAATGTTATGGGCCAGCCAGCCCACCATCCGGGCGCATACGAAGAGGGGAGTGAACAGGTCACGGGGGATCCCCAGCATACTGTATGCGTAGCCGCTGTAATAGTCCACGTTGTTGCTGATGGGGGTGCCCTTGGCCTCGCTCAGCACCTCCCGGGCGACCCGCTCAAACCGCTCGTAGAAGGCGTACTCCTCGTCCCGGTTCTTCTCGTGGGCAACCATCTTGCAGACCTCCCGCAGGATCTCGGCCCGGGGATCGCTGATGGTGTAGACGGCGTGTCCAAAACCGTACACCAGGCCGCTCCGGTCATAGAACCGCTTTTGCAGGAGCTTCTTGACCAAGGCCCGGATCTCCTCCTCGTCCTCGCTGAAGCCGATCTCGGCCACCACGGCCTCCATCATCTCGCAGGCCCGGATGTTGGCGCCCCCGTGGCGGGGCCCCTTCAGGCTGCCGATGCTCCCCGATACGGTGGAGTAGATGTCGGTGCCGGTGGAGCTGATGACCACGTTGGTGAAGGTGCTGTTGTTGCCGCCGCCGTGGTCCGCATGGAGGATGAGCAGGGTATCCAGCAGCTTGGCCTCGTTGTCGGTAAACTCACAGGTGGGCCGGAGCATATACAGGATGTTCTCTGCAATGGTGTAGTCGGGGTTGGGATAATGGATGACCAGGCTCTGGCGGTCAAAGTGATGGATCTTGCTCTGGTAGGCGTAGCAGCTGATGCTGGGCAGCTTGGCCAGAATGTTCAACCCTTTCAGGAGAGTCTGGTAGGGGTCGGTGTCATCGGGGGTCCGGTCATAGTTGTAGAGGGTGAGCACACACTGCTGGAGGGTGTTCATGAGGTTTTCCCCGGGAGACCGGATCAGGTCGGTGAGGAAGTCATCGGGCAGGTCATAGAAGCCATGGAGGCACTGGAGGAACTGCTCAAACTCGCTCTGATTGGGAAGATAGCCGAAAAGAAGAAGGAAGCAGGCTTCCTCAAACCCGTCCGGGGTCAACCGCTCTCCCTTCACCAGGTCTCCGATGCTGATGCCACGGTAGACCAGATTGCCGGGGACGGCCTCCTTTTTACCGTCCTCTCCGTGGCGGTAGCCCACTACGTCGCTGACCCGGGTCAGGCCCACGGCCACGCCGGTGCC
>CALXEN010000238.1 GCA_944387325.1 uncultured Clostridia bacterium
ACGAGGACGGAAATCTGGTGGTCATCTTCAACGGAGAGATTTACAACTTCCCTGCCCTCCGCCAGGAACTTTTGGATGCCGGGCACACCTTTGCCACCCACAGCGACACCGAGGTTCTGCTCCACGGCTACGAGGAGTGGGGCAAGGAGCTTCCCGGAAAGCTGCGGGGAATGTTCACCTTTGCCATCTGGGACCGGGCCAACCAGGAAATGTTCGGTGCCCGGGATATCTTTGGTATCAAGCCTTTCTACTACTACAATCAGGACGGTCACTTTCTCTTTGGAAGCGAGATCAAGTCCTTTCTCCCCCACCCCGGCTTTAAGAAGGAACTGAATGAGGAGCGTCTGCCCGACTATTTGAGCATTGAGTACATTCCCAACAAGGAGACCATGTTCAAAAACGTCTACAAGCTGCCGGGAGGACATTCTTTCTTCTGGAAGGATGGGAAGCTGGAGATCAGCCAGTATTTCAAGATCCAGTACAACATCGACCATTCCAAGAGCCTGAAGGAGTGGGAGGACATTATCACCAGGACCTTTGCGGAAAGTGTCCGGGCCCACCAGATCGCCGACGTGGAGGTGGGCTGTTTCCTTTCCAGCGGGGTGGACAGCAGCTATGTGGTCCGGGAGGTGAGCAAGGGTACCCGCCATGTAAAAACCTTCAGTGTAGGATACGAGGAGGGCAAGTACAGTGAACTGCCCTATGCCCAGGCCTTCAGCGAAGAGATCGGGGTTCCCAGCATTGCCAACAAGGTAAGCGCAGAGGAGTTCTTCGAAGCCAACAAGACCATCCAGTGGTACCTGGACGAGCCCATGCCCAACCCCAGCGAGGTCCCCCTTTACTTCCTCACCAAAAATGCGGCCCGGTATGTGAAGGTGGTGTTGTCCGGGGAGGGAGCCGACGAGCTGTTCGGGGGCTATCCCATGTACTGCCAGGCCGTCCACTTTGAGAGCTACTCCAAACTGCCCAGGCTGCTGCGGAAAGGCCTTTCCGGCATTGCCCGGCGGCTGCCCAACATGAAGGGCCGGCGGTTCATCATCCGGGGGGGCATGGAGCCCTGGCAGCGGTTTATGCGGGCCAACTATGTTTTTGAGTCTCCTGCCCAGCGGGATAAATACCTTTTGAAGAATTATCACGCCAAAGCACCCGAGGAATCCTTCAAGCCCTATTTTGATCAGGTGAAGGATCTGGATGAGCCCACCCAGCTGCAATGGGTTGATATGCACACCTGGATGCTCTATGACATCCTCCTGAAAGCGGACCGGATGAGCATGGCCAACAGCCTGGAGCTTCGGGTTCCCTTCCTGGATCGGGAGGTGCTGAAGGTGGCCACCCAAATGCCCCGGGAATACCGGTGCGACAAGGAGCACACCAAGATCGCTCTCCGGGGCGCCGCTTACCGTCAGCTGCCCGAAAGCGTGGCCAACCGGAAAAAGCTGGGCTTCCCGGTCCCTCTCAACGACTGGCTGAAAGAAGACAAATACTATCACATGGTGAAGGAGAAGTTTGAGGGAGAGGTCAGCAGAAAGTTTTTCCGGACGCCTGCTCTTCTCCAGCTGTTGGAGGACCACCGCTCCGGCAGGGGCCAGAACACCATGACCAAAATCTGGAGCTTTTACAGCTTTATCCTCTGGTATGAGCTCTACTTTGTACAGAATTGATTTTGGTCTGGGCCATATTGAGTAACCACAAAAGGCAGGTCAAGCCCCCATGGCTCGACCTGCCTTTTTCCATTATGTGGTTTTCCTTCCGGGGCCGTTGCTCTAGGAAATTTTTCCTACTCTCTCTTGTTTCCAGCCAACAAGTAGCCGATGGCGGTACCGCAGACGCCGCCCACGATATGGGTAACCTGGGACACCCCGTCGTTGAGGGTGAAGCCATTGATCAGTTCTCCCCCCAGGTAGATGACCCCGGTGAGGATCAGGGTGAGGGGGATGGTTCCGGTTTTGAAGCTGGTCAGGGAGGAGAGCATGATCATCATAAAAACAATGCCGCTGGCTCCCATGAGGCCGCCGCTGGAGAAAAGACATTGGACTGCCCCGGTAATAAAGGCGGTGGAAAGGATGGCCAGCAGCAGGGCCCTGCTGCCGTATTTTTCCTCCAGCATAGGGCCCAGGATCAGAATGAGGGTCATATTCCCCGCATAATGTTCCAGGCCGGAATGGCCCAGCACATGGGTGAAAAGCCGGAAATATCCCAGAACATCCGTAGGGGAAAACCGGTAGACACAGAAGAATTTGTAGGTGATGGTTCCTCCGCTGACGGCTCCCAGAAGAAGCACTATCCCGGAGAGGATGACAAAGGTAAGGGTCACAGGCGCATTGTATCGGATTCTCTTTATCAGCGGCATAATCCCGTCCTCCTTTTCTGTCATCTTATCATCTTTGCAAAGCAACTGTCAAAATCTATTTTTTGCTTCTTCTTTTTTCGTCAAAAATGCCCGGCGCTCTCATAGGAGAAAGCGCCGGGCGTTCCGGTTTACAAGGTTTTTTCTTTTTAGTACATACCGCCCATGTCGCCCATGCCGGGAGCGGCGGGGGCGGGAGGTTCGGGCAGGTCGGCCACCAGGCTCTCGGTGGTCAGGACC
>CALXEN010000239.1 GCA_944387325.1 uncultured Clostridia bacterium
CAATCTGGCTGACCTCCAGAGTGTGTGTCAGCCGGGTGCGGTAATGGTCTCCCTCCGGGGAGAGGAAGACCTGGGTCTTCTGCTTCAGGCGGCGGAACGCCTTACAGTGAAGGATCCGGTCCCGGTCCCGCTGGTAGGCAGGGCGGATGGGGTCCTGATCCTCCTCCCTGGCCCGGCCCCGGGTCTGGTCGCTGAAGGCCGCAACGGGGGCAAGCGTTTCATGCTCCAGAGCCTCCTGCCGCTGACGAATATTCATTCCGTTCCCTCCCCTTTTGAAAAAATTGGTTCTGTTAGAGTTATACGCCCGATTTTTCCTTTTCCCTTTTTTTGTATGGATTTTTTCACATTTCCTCAAAGGGAAGATACCGGGGCGGGCTGATCCGGACAGACCCCTGGCTTCGGGTCAGTTCCTCCAGAGCCCTGACCAGGGGCGGCTCGGTCCCCTGGGGCAGCGTAAAGGCGAGGGTGACCCGGTCTGCAAAGAGGGGGTCTTCCAGCTGGGCACCGCTTTGCCGGATGAGAAGGACCGCTCGCTCATAGAGGGAGTAGTCCAGGGTGATCTGGCCGGTGACGCAGCTGCGGACGGTAACCATGGCCGCCTTGTCCAGAGCATCCTTTGCCGCCGCCGTATAGGCCCGGACCAGGCCGCCGGTGCCCAGGAGAATTCCCCCGAAGTACCGGGTGACCACAATGATGATATCCGAGAGCCCGGCGTGGCGGATCACCTCCAGCACCGGCACCCCGGCAGTCTTGGCAGGTTCCCCGTCATCAGAGTACCGCACCCGGTTGTCCTGCCGCAGGCAGTAGGCATAGACGTTGTGGCGCGCAGTGCGGTTGGCGGCCCGGACCTCTTCCAGGACCTCCAGGGCCTTTTCCTCCGTGTCCGCAAAGGCGGCGGTGGCAATGAACCGGCTGTGTTTTTCCTGGTATTCCCCCAGGCTGGTGCCCCGGATAGTGCGGTAATCTTCCATAGCCTTTCCCCTTTCAACAAGAAAAAGGCGGTTTGCTCTCTCACAAACCGCCTTGATTTGGCAACTGCAAAAATTACTTTTTGAGACCGAAACGCTTGTTGAAACGATCAACACGCCCGCCGGTATCGACCAGCTTCTGCTTGCCGGTGTAGAAGGGATGGCACTTGTTGCAGACTTCGACATGGAGACTGGGCTTGGTAGACCGGGTCTTGATCACATTGCCGCAAGCGCAGGTAATGGTGCAATCCACATAGTTGGGATGGATTCCTGCCTTCATTTTGTTCACCTCTTTCTGGTTTTGACGGTGGCCATGCGAAATCATGGCCCTTGCAACAACCTTCAATATCAGCCACCAGCGAGGGAGGGCCCCCGGAGCAGCCTTGGGAACGATTGCTTGAATAGTTTACCACGGTTTTCCCCTTTCGTCAATGGTTCTGACAAAAATTACCCGGGCAAATTCTCAAGTTATGTTGCCGGGGCAACAGTTCTTTCGGAAGATTTGGAATACCCTTATACCATTGAATCACGACAGGAGGGATAGGGATGATTCGAAAGATCATTCAGATCGACCAGGAAAAATGCAACGGCTGCGGCAAATGTGCCTCTGCCTGCCACGAGGGGGCCATTGCCATGGTGAAGGGAAAGGCTACCCTTATGCGGGAGGACTACTGTGACGGGCTGGGGGATTGTCTCCCCGCCTGCCCCACCGGGGCCATCACCTTTGTGGAACGGGAGGCCCCCGCCTACAATGAGGCTGCCGTTCTGGCGGCCAAAGCCGCCAAAGCGGCTCCCGCCCAGGGCGGCTGTCCCGGCAGCCGGATCCGGGAGATGAACGCCTCCCCTGCCCCTGCTCCTGCAGCCCCCTTTACCCTGGCCAGCCAGCTGCGTCAGTGGCCTGTCCAGATCAAGCTGGCCCCGGTGAACGCCCCCTTCTTCCAGGATGCGGACCTGCTGGTGGCGGCAGACTGCACCGCCTTCAGCTATGGGGACTTCCATAACCGGTTTATCAAAGGGCGGGTCTGCCTGGTGGGCTGCCCCAAGCTGGACATGGTGGACTACACCGAAAAGCTGACCCAGATCCTGGCAGGCAACTCCATCAAGAGCCTGACTATCGTCCGGATGGAGGTGCCCTGCTGCGGCGGGCTGGAGCACGCCGCCACCACCGCCCTGAAAAACAGCGGCAAGTTCATTCCCTGGCAGGTGGTGACCATCACCATCGACGGAAAAATCAAGGGAGAATGACCCATACAAAAACCCGTCTCCGGAGTTTCCGGAGGCGGGTTTTTCTCATTTAAACCGGTTCTCCCCATCCCAGCCAGGCATTGGCCGCCGGGGTACCATCCTCTTTCAGGGCAGTGAGGCGGGAACCGTCCGCCTCATCCTGGCGCAGCACGGTGAGGAGTTCTCCCTCGTAGCTCTGGCTCAGGTAGTGGATCTCCAGTTCCCGAAGGGGATGTGCCTCCCAGAAGGCCCGGTCAAAGCCGTCCAGGAACAGCGGAATATACCGCTGGTTGTTCATGTGCCGGTTCACGTCCAGGTCGCTGTACCCCACCCGGTATTCCCGGGCCGGGACTCCCTGGGGCAGCTTTCGGGGCAGGCGGGTAAAGCCGGGCAGCTCCTCCAGAGCCTCGCCGAAAATCTCCTGATCCATCCCGATCTGGGCGATCCGGGCAATGGCTCCGGTGTCCAGGTTGGCCAGGCAGGCCTCCAGCCGGCCCTGGAAGGCCAGCCGCCCCTGATACCGCACCTCCATCACCGGGGTGATCCGGACGGCGGAGGTCTGGGGCTCGGTCCAGACCAGGGCTTCCACCTCCTGCCCGTAAGGCATCTTTTCCAGCAACCGGGCCCGGAACTTGGAGTAGATCCACACAAGGCCGTACCGGGGATAGATGGTATTGACCCCGATCTCCAGGGACAGCTGGTACTTCCCCACCAGTTCCTGGAAGGAATTCATCAGCCCCCGCATCCCCAGCAGGCCGTCCGGGTCTGCATCCCGGAACTGGGTGGTCCATTTTTCCTTGAGAATAAATGCCATTGTTTCACCTGAAAAGGAGCCTCCCGCAGGAGGCTCCTCCGATATTGTGCGTTGTTGAATCAGGCCAGGATGGGAGCCAGGGCCGCAGCCAGCTTATCCTTCTGGGCCTGAGCCTCGGCCAAATCCTTCCCCAGGGTGGTGAAGTAGGTCTTGATCTTGGGCTCGGTGCCGGAGGGACGGACCACCACGGTGGCACCGCTCTCCAGCTTGTAGATCAGAACGTTGGCAGAGGGCAGACCGGTCTCCTCGGGCTTGGTGTAATCCAGCACCTGGACTACCTTATCCCCGGCAAACTCGGTGGGAACATTATCCCGCAGGCCCTGCATGATCCCGGCCATCTTGTCCATGCCGGTGAGGCCGGGGAACTCGAAGCTGTCCACCTTGTTCAGGTAACGGCCATACTGCTTGTAGATCTCCTCCAGACGCTCCTTGATGCTGCTGCCGATGCTCCGGTAGTAAGCGGCCATCTCGCAGATGAGCATGGAGCCGATGACGGCGTCCTTGTCCCGTACATAGGGTCCGGCCAGATAGCCGTAGCTCTCCTCGAAGCCGAAGATGAACCGGTCTACCTCCCCGGCTGCCTCCAGACCGGCAATCTGGTCGCCGATCCACTTAAAGCCGGTGAGAACGCTCCGCATCTCCACCCCGTAGTGCTCCGCAATGGCGTCAGCCAGGGGGGTGGACACGATGGACTTGACGGCCACGGGATCCTTGGGCATGGTACCCTTCTCGATCCGACCGGCGCAGATGTAATCCAGCAGCAGAGCGCCCATCTCGTTGCCGGACACCAGCTCGTAGCTACCGTCGGGGCACTTCATGGCGATGCCCACCCGGTCGGCGTCGGGATCGGTGGCCAGCATCAGGTCAGCACCGGTCTCCTTAGCCAGCTCCAGGCCCAGCTTGAGGGCTTCAAAGATTTCAGGGTTGGGGTAGCTGCAGGTGGTGAAGTAACCGTTGGGATACTCCTGCTCGGGCACGATGGTGATATCGGTGATCCCCATATCTCCCAGTACTTTGGTGACGGGGACCAGGCCGGAGCCGTTCAGGGGGCTGTACACCAGCTTGAGGCCGGCGGTCTTGCAGAGACCAGGGCGGACCTGACGGGCTTCGATGGCATCGTAGAGAGCCTGCTTGCAGTCATCCCCCACAAACCGGATCAGGCCATCCTCCACGCCCTGGGCGAAGGAAACGTACTTGGCCCCGGTGAGAACGTCGGTCTTCTGGATCTCCTCATAGACAATGGTGGCGGCATCGTCGGTCATCTGGCAGCCGTCGGGGCCGTAGGCCTTGTAGCCATTGTACTTGGCGGGGTTGTGGGAAGCGGTGACCATGATTCCGGCATTGCAGTTATAGTACCGGGTGGCAAAGCTGAGGGCGGGAACGGGCATAAGGGCGTCATAAATGCGAACCTTGATGCCGTTGGCGGCCAGAACTCCGGCGGCGGTCTTGGCAAAGACATCGCTCTTCAGCCGGCTGTCGTAGCTGATGGCCACGGTCTGGGTGCCTCCCTGGGTCTTGACCCAGTTGGCCAGGCCCTGGGTAGCCTGACGGACCACGTAAATATTCATCCGGTTGGTGCCGGCGCCCAGCACCCCACGGAGACCGGCAGTGCCGAACTTCAGGGCCACGGCGAAGCGGTCCTTTACAGCCTCCTCGTCCCCGGCGATCTTCTGGAGTTCAGGCTTCAGATCGGCATCTTCCAGGTCTGCCGCCAGCCAACGCTTGTATTCGTCCATGTACATATCCATGCACCTTTCTTCCCTTTATATTTGCCCTGGGGCGAAGGCCCGGTTTTGGGCATAATTTACATTTTTAATCATACTGCACCGGGTATTCATTGTCAATTCGCAAATAATTTTTCGGTGATTTTCCCCGGTTTGGAAGGGTATTTTTGTTCAGTCTGCATAGAAAGCCTCCCTCTTGTCAGGTGGGGACCCTGCCTATATAATAATGGAAGAGTGCTAAAAAAGGACGGGATGTATATGTATGCAAAGGTGACCAGCTTCGGTCTGCAGGGGCTGAACGCCTTCCCTGTGACCGCCGAGGCGGATGTGACGGGCGGTCTGCCCCAGTTTTCCATTGTGGGACTGCCGGACAGTGCGGTGAAGGAGAGCGCCGACCGGGTCCGCAGCGCCATGAAAAACAGCGGTTATCCCTTCCCGCCCAGCCGGATTACCGTCAACCTGGCCCCCGCCGATATCCGGAAAAGCGGCCCGGTCTACGACCTGCCGGTGCTGCTGGCTCTTCTCACTGCCGGGGGGAACCTGGCCCAGCCCCGGCCGGACCAGGCCTTTGTGGGAGAGCTGAGCCTGAACGGCAGCCTGCGGCCGGTGCGGGGGATCCTGTCCATGGCCCTGGCTGCCCGGGAGTTTGGGGTGACCCAGCTTTTTGTCCCCCGGGAGAACGCAGCCGAGGCCGCCGTAGCCCAGGGGATCACCGTCTATCCCTGTGACAGTGCCCGGGCTGTGGTGGAGCATCTTACCGGGACGGCCCTCCTCTCCCCTGCCCCCGTCACCCCGTTCCTGCCTCAGGATGCATCTTATCCCCTGGACTTTGCTGATGTTCATGGGCAGCCGGAGGCCCGCCGGGCCCTGGAGATCGCCGCCGCAGGGGGGCACAATGTTTTGATGATCGGGCCGCCGGGCACCGGGAAAAGTATGCTGGCCCAGCGTCTGCCGGGGATCCTTCCGCCCCTCTCCCGGGAGGAGAGCGTGGAG
>CALXEN010000240.1 GCA_944387325.1 uncultured Clostridia bacterium
TGTACTGCATGGTAATGCCCTGGTTTTCATCCATGTATGCCTGATAGGTCTTGAAGAAGCCGGAGCCTTCCGGATCCCCAGGCTTGTGGGCACGCTGCCACATACCGCCGGTAACGGTGAATACTCCGTCATAGAACTCCATGCCCAGGCTCTTGAGCCATTCCACGCCGTCCCAGGCGTTCTCTACCAGCACCCGGACCAGTTCGGGGTCGCCCTGTTCGTCGCCGCCCTCAAAGGTCTGCTGATAGTGGAATTCCACACTGTCGTCATGGGCCAGAGCGGTCTCGCTGCCGTCGTCCACGGCGTTGAGTGCACCGCCGGCCAGGGCAGTGTTGCCGCCCATCTGGCTGGTCTTTTCAATGACGATAACGGTCTTGCCTTCCTGGTTGGCGGTGACAGCGGCGGCCATGCCGGCGCCGCCGGCCCCGATGACCACCACGTCAGCGGTCATCTCCTGGTCCTCCTCCTGCTCCACCACCGGGGAGATGGCTTTCAGGGCGTCCACATCTCCGCCGGCCTGGCGGACACAGTCGGCCACGCCCTCCAGAATGGCGTTGGAGGTGAGGGTGGCTCCGGCTACTGCGTCAATGCCCAGGCCCTGGAGCTCCATGATCTGCCCAGGGAGGCTTTCGCAGACGGGAACGCCGATGCCGGGGGTCTCCTCATGCTCCAGCTGGATGTCGGTGATGGCATCGGCGCTGAAGGTGACGTTGACCGTCATGGCCTTCATGCCGGTGACCTGGGAAGTGTAGGTGCCGGGATTGTACAGGCCGTCCCCTGCCACGGTGGGCTGGGCGGTCTCCCCTCGGAGGGCAAAGACCATGGCAACGATGGCCAGCACAAAGACCAGGGTGCCAATGAGGTCGGTCCTGTTTTTCAGGATCTCTTTCATGATTTGGTTCTCTCCTTATGTTTTTTCCCTTAGCGGGTTTGACATAAGTTTAGCATACCCCACCCTGCAATTCAACAAATCTTTCACAATTTCCGGTGGGAAATTTTCACTTTTTCTGTATTTTATAACATTTTCTTACAGCACCCGGCTGCCGTTGGCGGCCAGCTTGAACCGGGCTCCCAGCACCTGGGCCCCGTTACGGCACATCTGCATCCGGCCCAGGAAGATATCGAAGTAATCGTACAGGGTGCAGAGGCTTTCATCCAGGTCCAGGTCCAGGGTGATGAGCCGGGCCTCCCGGTCTATGGTGAGGCGGGCGTCGGTGACCGCCCAGTTTACCCGGTCATGGATATCGAAGCTCCGCTGGTCCTTGGCCCGGACCCGGTTCCGGCGGACGTCGGTTTTGTCCCCGATGATGAGAGCGGCGGAGACCGGGTCAAAGGCGTTGCCGGTGGATTCGTCATGGTTGGCCACCGCCGCCACCACCGTCAGCCGGTCGGCCAGGGAGACCCCCTTCCGGGCCAGGATCTGGTCCAGGAGAAGGGCCCCGTACTCGGCATGATGTTTCCGGTTGATGGCGTTCCCGATGTCGTGGACAAAGCCCGCCACCCGGGCCAGCTCCACCTGATGAGGGTCATACCCGAAGGCCTCCAGCAGCTCCCCCGCCCGGCGGGCCACCAGGGCGCTGTGGGCCTGGGAGTGGTCGGTGAAGCCCAGGGCTCCCAGAATGTCGTTTCCCTTGGCAATGAGACCCAGAATTTCCGGGTCCCGGCAGATCTCCTCGTAGGTCATAAAAATTTTCCTTCCTTTTTATATAAGACTTTTTCTGCTCACCCTATCATTTTATCCTGCCGGGAGGCCGGGAACCACCCGGAAGGCGTAAAACCCGGGTCAAGTTTTGGTAAATTCCCCGGCTTTTTCCTTTAAAATGGACAAAGCGCCCAGATTTTTCCTCTGGACGCTTTGGTTTTTCCACTTTTTAAACAGACTTTTCCACAAAGAGATACCGGTGCAGCTCCTCCACGGTGGAAAAAGCGGGGAACCCGTTCTCCTCCAGGAACCGCCCCACCAGAGGGGTCTGGTGGGCCCACCGGGCTCCGGCGGCAGCCACCCCCGCCCGGCGGCACATTTCCAGCCCGGGGATCAGGTCGTCCACCATAAACAGGTCCTTCTTCTCCAGGGAGAGCTTCTGGCAGATATCCTCCAGGGCGAAGGGATCGGGCTTTTGCTTTTCCCGGGGCAGCTCGAAGCCGTAGACCAGGTCGGGCTGGGGCAGTCCCCCCTCCCGATAGTCCCGGCGGATGTTCTCCTCCCGGTTATGGCTTATCACACAAAGATACCCGCCCTGCTCCTTCTGGGCCCAGGCCAGCTCCCGGATCCCGGGGAAAACCTCCGCCCGCCGGTTGGCGGCAAAGGCCACCCAGTCCTGGTATTCCTCCTCCATCTCCCGGTGGGTGAGTTTCAGCGTTTCCCGGAAATAGGGGATGATCCCCGGGTCGCAGTTGATTTCAAAATACTGGGCCAGGGTCATCTTCACATGAGGCCGACACCGGGCCATGGAGTGAAGGAAGCTGGGGTAATGGATGAGGGCGGTGCTGTCCACCACCGTATCATCGTGGTCCAGAATAAGGCATTTGTACCGCAGGCCCATGGTCAGAAGCTCTCCCCCGCCACCATCTGGTCCCGGGTGATGGAAGCGGCATGGTTGGGACTGGGGAGGGCGGCGGGGGCGGCGTACCCCATGACCAGGATGGCGGTGGGCCGGATGTTTTCCGGCAGATGGTATTCCCGGCGGAGGGCGGCGGGGTCGAAGGCCATGACCCAGGTGGAGCCGATTCCCTGCTCCCATCCCGCCAACATCATATGGGTGGTGACGATGGAGGCGTCCACATCCCCGCTGGATTTTCCGTCAAAGGACCGGTGCCAGCAGACCGATTCATCATAGCAGACCACAAAGGCCAGGGGGCAGCCGTAGGTGCAGCCGGTGACGTGGGTCAGCTTTTCCAGGGCCTCCCGGCTCTTCAGGACCAGCAGCCGCTGGGGCTGGAGGTTCTTGGCGGTGGGAGCGGCCAGGGCAGCGGCCAGGATGGCCTCCACCTTTTCCTCCTCCACCGGGCGGGGATCAAACTTCCGCACCGAATACCGGGCCTTGGCCAGTTCCATAAAATCCATAAGAGGGTACCTCCCTTGTTTTTCCTCCATTATAAAAGGGGCAGCCGGGGCTGTCAACGGGAGGGGGTCAGTAAAGCTCCCGGAGGATCTGGACGCAGGCGTCAATGCCCAGCCGCCCGCTGTTCAGGGTGATGTCATAGTTCTGGGCATGGCCCCACTTTATGTCGGTATAAAACCGGTGGTAGGCGGCCCGGCGCTTGTCCTTTTCCCGGAGCCGCTGCTGGGGGGATTCCTCCCGTTCCCCGTACACCTCCACGATCCGCCGGGCCCGGAACTCCAGATCTGCATGGATAAAGGCCCGCAGGCAGTCGGCCTTTTCCCGAAGGATGTAGTCCGCACACCGACCCACAATGACACAGGGGCCCTCCTGTGCCAGGCTGGTGATGATGCCGTACTGGATGTTCCAGAGGTAGTCCGCATTGTTGTAGGCGGACCCGCCCCGGGAGAAGGCCGAGGTGAGGAACCCGCCGGGGGCGTACTCCCCCGCCTCCTGAACGTAGGATTCATCGAAACCGCTCTCCTTGGCGATCTTTTCCAGCAGTTCCCGGTCGTAGCAGGGGATGCAGAGCTCCTCGGCCACCTTTTTTCCGATGGTCCGTCCGCCGCTGCCGAATTCCCGGCTGATGGTGATGACTCTGTTTTTCATGGTATATGCCTCCTTTTAAAATAGTATCTCAGGTTTTTCCCGCTTCCAGGGCCCGGTGGCTCCGCTGCAGGTGGGTCCGTTCATAGATCAGGAAGGCCAGGGCCAGAAGGAAGGCCAGACCGTCCGCTACGGGACCGGTCCAGAGGACCCCTTCCACCCCCAGAAAGACCGGCAGGATGAGGGCCGTCGGGATGAAGAAGATGATCTGCCGGGCCAGGGAAAGGATGGCGGATTTCACCGGCTTTCCCACTGCCTGAAGGTAAACCGCCGCCACCGTCTGGAACCCGGTGAGGGGGCAGAGCATAAGGAAGATCCGGAAGGCTTTGACGGCAAATTCATTGTAGAGCCCTTCCTCGGAGCCGAAGAGGGAGACCACACTCATGGGGGCGAACTGGAAGATGAGGAAGCCCAGGATAGAGACCACCTCCGATGCAACGAGGGAGATCTCCAGGGCCGTCCGCACCCGCTTATAGTTTTTGGCCCCGTTGTTGAACCCGATGATGGGCTGGGTGCCGGTAGCGATGCCCAGCAGGATGGCGATCATGATCTGGTTTACCTTCATAACGATGCCGGTGGCGGTAAGGGGGATCTCCGCTCCGTACACCGAGGCGGCCCCGTACACCCCCAGCAGGTTGTTGGTGAGAGCCATGACGATGGTGATGGCGAACTGGGTGATGAAGCTGCTGAGACCAAAGACCAGGATATTTCCGCAGGTCCTTCCCCGAAGCCGGAAGGAGGCTCCCTCCAGCTTCACTGATTTGAACCGGGGCATATAGATCACCGATACCACAAAGGATGCGATCTGACCCAGGATGGTGGCCAGAGCGGCGCCCTTCACCCCCATTCCAAAGGAGAAGATGAAGACCGGGTCCAGCACCA
Organism: uncultured Clostridia bacterium; assembly: GCA_944387325.1. Classification (GTDB taxonomy): domain Bacteria; phylum Bacillota; class Clostridia; order Oscillospirales; family Ruminococcaceae; genus CALXEN01. Next base: position 4,590 of record CALXEN010000240.1, read on the forward strand.
CGTTGATGATGGCCCCAAGACAATGGACCCCATGGCATACCGGGGACTGCCGTCCGCCCGGATCATGGAATTGATGGCCGCCGAGATCATCATAAAGGGCAGTCCCAGGCCAATGATAAAGCCATATTCCAGGGCATAGCCCCGGAGAACCTCCGTCGCCCCAAAAAGGGTGAGGAGGGGGTCAATGAAAAGAAGAAAGACTGCCGTCAGCACCAGGCTCACCAGGACGGCCAGGGTGACGGCGTTCCCCACCCCCTTCCGGGCGGCGCCGCCGTTCCCGATCATCATGGAAAGGGCCAGGGCCACGATGGTGATGGGGAAGACCACGTTGGTGGCCCCGTTCCCCAGGTATCCCACCCCCCAGCCGATGAAGATCTGGTCCACAATGTTGTACAAAGAGTTCACCAGCAAAGCGATGACGCTGGGGACGGCAAATTTCAGGATGAGCCGTCCCACCGGCTCTGTGGCGAAGGGACTTTGCTGTTGGGTCGCTGTGTTTTCCATATTCAATTTTTTCCTCCATAATTAAGTAACTGGTTACCTATTGTCTCAAAAAATCAGACAGCGCACTCCATTTTTTCTTGGAGGCACTGTCTGGGAAAGGGTCAGCTTATTCCGGATCTATCTCTTTCAGGAGCAGATCGGTCAGCTCTGCAAATTTCTGCCTTTGGTCCGGGGTAAGATCCCTGCACAGATCCTCAAACACTTCCCGGTCCTGTTCCAGGATGAGCTGATGGATCCCCCTGGACCTTTCGGTACAGGTGACCCTCTTGTACCGCCGATCCCGGGTGCCGGGAAGGCACTCCACGAACCCTTTGGCCTCCAGCCGCTGAAGCAGCTTGGTCATGGCAGGGTGGGTCACATACTGGATCCGCTCCAGGTCGTTCTGGTGGATCTCCCCCTTCCCTGCCGCCTCCA
>CALXEN010000241.1 GCA_944387325.1 uncultured Clostridia bacterium
TACGACCCCTATTACTGGATGATTCTGGTTCCGGCCATGCTGATCGCGCTACTGGCCCAGCTCAATGTATCCGCCACCTTTAACCGCTACTCCCGGATTAGCAGCGCACGGGGCTTTACCGGCGCCCAGGCCGCCGAGGCGGTACTCCGGGCTCACGGGGTATATGATGTGCGGATCGAGCATATGGCGGGCCGGCTCAGCGACCACTATGACCCACGCACCAACGTGATCCGTCTGTCAGACGGGGTCTACCATTCCACCAGCATCGCCTCGGTGGGGGTGGCCGCCCATGAGGCGGGCCACGCGGTCCAGTATGCCCAGGGTTACGGCCCCATCAAGCTGCGCACCGCCATTATCCCGGTGTGCAACATCGGGTCCCAGTTTTCCATCATCCTGATTATTCTGGGCCTGTTCCTCTATTCTCAGACGCTGTTTGGTCTGGGCGTGATCCTGTTTTCCCTGGCAGTGGTTGGACAGCTGGTTACTCTGCCGGTAGAGTTCAACGCGTCCCACCGGGCCATTGTCAGCCTGCGGGAAACCCATTTGCTGCAAGAAGAAGAGCTGCGGGGCGCCAAGAAGGTGCTGAGCGCCGCCGCCATGACCTATGTGGCCGCGCTGCTGGTCTCCCTGGCTCAGCTGCTCCGGTTCCTGTTGGCCTTTAACAGCCGGCGGAGGGACTGACATGGCGGAACGGAATACGGCCCGTGATGTGGCTCTGAGGGCTCTGGTGGCCTGTGAAAGACAGGGAGCCTGGTCAGACGGATTCTTGAAAAAGGAAATCGGGGGCGCCGGACTGGATGGGAGAGACGCGGCGCTGGCCACCCGCCTGTGTTTTGGCGTGCAGCAGAACCGGATGCTGCTGGACTTCTGGCTGGGCAATCTGTCCAAAATACCGCTGGACAAAATGGAACCGGCGGTGCGGAGCATACTGCGGCTGGGTGCCTATCAGATTTTGTTTTTGGACCGGGTGCCGGACCACGCAGCCGTCAATCAAGCGGTGGAGCAGGGGCGGAAAAACAGCCGGAATCCCCGCTCCGCCGGATTGGTAAACGGTATTCTGCGCAGTCTGATCCGGCAAAAGAGCGAGCTGCCCCAGCCAACCGATCTGTCAACCCGATACAGCCATCCTCAGTGGTTGGTGGATGCGTTTTCCCGCCGTCTACCGGCAGAAGAGCTGGAGGCTCTTTTAAGGGCGGACAACAGCGAACCGCCCACTTGCATTCAGATCAATACATGTAAAGCAGAAACACCTGCCGCAATAGAGGCGCTTCAGCAGGAGGGAATGACGGTGTCTCCCCATCCCTGGCTGCCCGATTGCCTATTGCTGCAGGGAACAGGCAATCTGGAGCAGTCCGCCGTTTTTCAGCGCGGATGGTTTTATGTGCAGGATGTCGCCGCCAGGCTGGCGGTGCTGGCCGCAGACCCCAGGCCGGGCATGGAGGTGTTGGACGCCTGCGCCGCGCCGGGGGGGAAATCCTTTGCTGCAGCCATTGCCATGGGCAATCAGGGAAGGGTGATCTCCTTCGACATTCATCCACATAAGCAGATTTTGCTCCAAAGAGGAGCCGACAGACTGGGACTGCCGATTATTCGCCCAGAAGTGTTGGACGGTAAGGTTTGTAAAGATGATTTCCTTAACAGTTTTGACCTGGTGATTGCCGACGTGCCATGCTCTGGACTTGGAATTATCCGAAAAAAACCGGATATTCGATACAAGGACCCGGAGCTGCTGGCAGGGTTGCCCAGGGTGCAGGGCGCGATTCTGGAAAATGTGTCCCGCTATGTCAGACCGGGCGGAGTATTGCTCTACGCTACCTGCACCCTGTTGGAGCGGGAAAATGAGGCAATTGTAGCAACGTTTTTGGAAAAGCAAAAAGGCTTTACATTAGAGCAATTTCAAGTGCCCGGACCATTTGGGCTGTGTGCGGACGGCATGCTGACCTGTTGGCCACACCGGCATGGGACGGACGGATTCTTTTTTGCCAAGTTGAGGAGGCGTGTATGACTGACATCAAATCCATGGATTTGGCGGAGATGACCGTCTTTTTTCAGCAGCTGGGCGAGCCTGCTTTTCGGGCAAAGCAGGTCTTTCAGTGGCTTCACCGCGGAGCCCGTTCCTTCGGAGAGATGACCAACCTCTCCAAGGCTCTGCGGGAGAAGCTGACTCAGACCTGCAGCCTCTGTCCGCCGCAGGTGGAGCGAAAGCAGGTCTCCACGCTGGATGGAACCATCAAGTATCTCTGGCGACTGGGGGATGGAAACTGCATTGAGACGGTTTTGATGCGGTATCATCATGGGAATACTGTATGCATATCCTCTCAGGTGGGCTGCCGGATGGGGTGCGCCTTCTGTGCCTCTACCCTGGGGGGCAAGGTGCGGGATTTGACTCCGGCGGAAATGATGGATCAGGTGTTGTTTTCCCAACTGGATTCCAGTCTGCCTATCAGCAATATTGTGCTGATGGGCATTGGCGAACCTCTGGACAACTTTGACACGGTGCTGCGTTTTCTCCGCCTGGTGAACAGCCCGGACGGACTGAATATCGGCATGCGCCATATCTCCCTGTCCACCTGCGGTCTCACTGAAAAAATTGACAAACTGGCGGAATATCAGTTACAATTAACATTATCCGTTTCACTCCACGCTCCCGACGATGAGACCCGCAGCAGGATCATGCCGGTGAATCGCTCGGTTGGGGTGGAGAACCTGTTTGCCTGCTGCCGCCGGTATTTTGAAAAGACTGGCAGACGGATTTCCTACGAGTATGCCATGATCGACGGTGTGAATGACACTGACTGGCAGGCTGATCTGCTGGCCAGCCATCTGAAGGGAACGCCGGGGCATGTAAACCTGATTCCGCTCAACGATGTGGCGGAAAGCCCGCTGAAGCCCAGCCGCCGGGTGGCGGCGTTCCAGAAACGGCTGGAGCAGCAGGGGATCACCGCCACCGTGCGCAGAAAGCTGGGTGGAGATATTGACGCATCCTGCGGGCAGCTTCGCCGCAAGCGGATGCGGGAGGAGCAAGCGAACATGTAAGGAAAACGGCCCACCCGGCCGTGCAGGGTGGGAAAAGCCGTTAATATGAGTACGGGAAAGAGGCAGATTCACTATGATACATGCATGGGGCGTCACTGATAAAGGTGCGATCCGGACACAAAATCAGGACGGCTATTACTTAGACATTCCCTCGGAACATCTGGCTGTCGGCGTTGTCTGTGACGGCATGGGGGGCGCCAAGGCAGGGAACATTGCCAGCCTGATCGCGGTGGAGACGTTTGTGGACACCTTGCAGGGCATGCAGGGGGGAGAAGAGGAATCCGGTCCGCCTGCGGTGCTTCGCCAGGCTGCTGCTGCGGCAAACACCGCCGTATTCCGGCGTGCCTGCGCCGACCCGGATTGCCGGGGCATGGGCACCACTATGGTGGCGGTGCTCATTGTGGAGCAGGTGGCCTATTTACTGAATATTGGAGACAGCCGCGCCTACCACATTGATGAGGCCGGGATCACCCGCCTGACCCGGGACCATTCGGTGGTGGAGGACATGGTGGCCCGTGGGGACATTACGCCGGAGGAGGCCCGCACCCACCCCAGGAAGAACCTGATTACCAGGGCGTTGGGGGCGGAGGAGCAGATCCGCGCGGACCTGTATGAAAAGCAGCTGAAGCCGGGGGATTTTCTCCTGCTCTGTTCGGACGGCCTGAGCAATATTGTCACGGACCAGGAAATTCTCTATGAGGTGCTCCATGGCGGCGAGATATCGGAATGCTGCCAGAGGCTGCTGGAGATTACCATGTCCAGAGGGGCGCCGGACAATGTGACGGCTGTCCTTTTCCAGATTGTTTAAAAGGGGGTAATGAACTATGGATCAGTACATAGGGAAATTACTCGACAATCGATATGAGATTCTGGAGCGCATCGGTACCGGCGGAATGGCGGTGGTGTTCAAGGGCAGAGACCACCGGCTCAACCGTCTGGTTGCCATCAAGATCCTCAAGGAGGAGGTGGCCCAGGACGCAGAGTTCCGCCGCCGGTTCCACGATGAGTCCCAAGCCGTAGCCATGCTTTCCCATCCCAACATCATGGCAGTCTATGACGTCTCCCATACACCGGAGCTGGATTATATTGTCATGGAGTTGCTGGATGGCATTACCCTCAAGCAATATATGCAGAAAAAGGGCGGCAAGCTGGCCTGGCGGGAGGCGCTCCACTTTATTACCCAGATTATGAAGGCCCTGTCCCACGCCCACGGCCGTGGAATCATTCACCGGGATATCAAGCCGCACAATGTCATGGTGCTGCGGGACGGCAGCCTGAAGGTGGCTGATTTCGGAATTGCCCGACTTACCTCGTCGGCCCAGGCCACTTTGACGCAGGAGGCCCTGGGTTCGGTTCACTATATCTCTCCGGAGCAGGCCAGGGGCAGCCATATTGA
>CALXEN010000242.1 GCA_944387325.1 uncultured Clostridia bacterium
CCGCTTTCCTGGGGTGGTGGCCGTAGTATGGTCGCTATTTCCGCCCCGGGCATCTCCTTTCCGACGTTTCGGGGGGGAAGTTGGGGCTGGTGGAGGCCATCCAGGCGATGCTGCCGGAAGGGGTGGAGTTCATCCCCAGCCATCCCATGGCGGGCAAAGAGGTGAGCGGGGTGAAAAACTCCGCCCGAGTGAACTTTGCCGACGCCAACTTCATCATCACCCCCACTGAAAAAAACACCCCCCGGGGGGTGGAATGGTGCCGGCAGCTGGCCGGGACCCTGGGCTTTGCCCGGATCACCTGCCTGAGCCCGGAGGAGCACGACGCCATGATCGGGTATGTGAGCCAGCTCTGCCATGCCATTGCCGTCAGCCTCATGTGCGCCAGCGACAACACCCACCTGGCGGAGTACACCGGGGACAGCTTCCGGGACCTGACCCGGATCGCCAAGATCAACGAGAAGATGTGGGCGGAGCTGTTTTTGTGGAACAAGGAGAACCTGATCGCAGAGATCGACCAGTTCGACACTGCCCTGCAGGAGATGAAACAGGCCCTGCTGGCCGGGGACCGGGACCATCTGGAGGAGATGTTCCGGATCTCCACCCGGCGGCGGACCGCCTTTGACCAACGTTAAGAAAGGATGAGATCTATGGCCAGACGGGAAAGCCAGAAGGCCAAGATCCTGGTGCTGCTGGAGATACTGACCCGTGAATCGGACCAGGATCACCCCCTCAGCGTCCCCCGGCTATTGCAGCGGCTGGAGGAAAACAATATCGCCGCCGAGCGGAAAAGCATTTACAGTGACATCCAGTGCCTTCAGGACCTGGGTTACCAGATCGAGCTGGTCCGGGGCCCCGGGGGCGGGTATTACCTGGCGGAGGGGCTCTTCGAGCTGCCCGAGCTGAAGCTGCTGGTGGATGCGGTCCAGAGCAGCAAGTTCATCAACGAGACCCACAGCCGGGCCCTCATTGAAAAGCTCATGACCCTTACCAGCCGGTATCACGCCCAGGACCTGCGCCGCCAGGTCAAGCTGGCGGGACGGGCCAAGACCCCCCAGAATACCCAGTACGCCCTGGATACCCTCCATCAGGCCGTCAACCAGGGCCGGATGGTGGAGTTTACCTACAATGAATGGGACCTGGACAAAAAACTGGTCCCCCGGAAGAAGGAACGGTACCGGTGCAGCCCGGCTGCCCTGGCCTACGAGAACGGCCTCTATTATATGATCGGCCAGAAGGACGGGGAGGATCAGCTGAAAAACTTCCGGGTGGACAAAATGTCCCAGGTGGCGGTGCTGGCCCAGAAAGGACAGACCTTCCCGGGCCAGGAGATCAACCAATATGTGGCCCGGATGTTCAATATGTTTGGCGGGGACACCACCCAGGTCACCCTCTCTGCCCCCATTGGACTGGTTGGGGTGATGGTGGACCGGTTCGGCCCCGGCCCCACCTTTCTGCGGGAAGGGGAGGATACCTTCCACTTCACCGTGCCGGTCACCGTCAGCCAGCAGTTCTTCGGCTGGGTCTGCGGGTTCGGGGGCCAGGTCAAGATCCTGGATCCCCCCGCCGTCCGGGAAGAGTACCGCCGGCATCTGGAAAAGCTGCGGGAAAGCCTGTAAAAGGTTTAAATTCCGCCAAGATGGTTGTAAAATCCCCCTGACCGGGGTATAATAAGCATAACTGTTGGACTGGGCAGGGAAAAAAGAGCTCCGCCCGGCACCTACCATGAGAACGACAAGGAGGACTCCACCATGAAGAAATCCACTTTTGCCGCCATGCTGGCCTTCCTGGCCTGTGCAGTAGGCGCTCTCACCGCTTTTGCCATCTACCTGTGGAAGCGGGAGAAGGAACTGGCTGAGTACGAGCAGCTGCTCTTCGAGGCTGATTCCCAGGATGAGGACGAGGATGACCAGGCTGACGCCGAGGAAGAGTACATCCTCTCTGTGGAAGACGAGACCGAAGAATAAGGACGCTGTCCGCCTGGGGGCGGCCCTGTCCGGGGCCGCCCAGTTGGGCGTGCAGGACCGTGAAACCAAAAGGAAAGGCGGGCAAGGATACACTCCCCGGTAAACCGCAAGATGGCCAAAAAGAGACGAACCCAACACAGTGACGATACCCTGGCAGAACTGCCGGTGGACTACTCCTTCCGGAAGGAGGAGGAACCTCCGGAGGACCTGATGCCGCCGCCCCTGCCTGACCAGGAGCCCCTGGAAAACCCAGGGGAGGGTGCGCCGGATGCTCTGGCCGATCTGGAGCGGGAGGAGGACGATTACCTCAACGAGATCGAGGAGTTCCTCATGGAGGAGATGGTGGAGCGCCAGGCTCAGGAGCGGATCGACCGGATGGCCGAGAAGATCCGGGTCCATGTGACCACCGATTTCGAGACCCTGGACCAGGACCCCGTGGTGGAAGCCCCGCCTTTGTGGGAGGAACCGGAGGACCTGATCCGGCCCGAGATCCAGTGGGAGGAGGAGAAGCCCTTCCAGCCCCAGGACTACCGCCCCCTCTGGCTTTACTGGGCGGTGGGGCTCACCGCCGCAGGGATCGTGCTGGCTCTCATTTATCTGGTCAGCTTTTGAAGCGCTGTTCGGAAGAACGGCGTTTTTTCTTTT
>CALXEN010000243.1 GCA_944387325.1 uncultured Clostridia bacterium
TTCTCCCGCCAGCTCATGACGGCAAAGCCCACCATCTGGGCGCAGCAGCCCGCCACGGCGGCGCCCCCAGCCAGGCCGGTCAGCCCCAGGGCGGCGCAGATGGCAGCGCTGGAGATGGGGAGGGTCAGGAAGATCCCTACCAGCACGCTCACCAGGATCCCCATCCAGAAGGGCTGCAGCTCGGTGGCCCACATGATCAGCTGGCCCAGCCAGCTGGCCGCCGCCCCGATTTGGGGGGCGCAGAGGCTGGCCAGCCCCACCCCGGACAGGATGGTCACCAGAGGGGTCACCAGAATATCCACCTTGGTCTCCTTGCTCACCAGCTTCCCCAGCTCGGCGGCCACAATGGCCACCACCAGCACGGCCAGGGGGCCTCCTGCCCCGCCCAGGGTGTTGGCGGCGCTCCCCACTGTCACCAGGCTGAAGAGAACCAGGGGCGGGCAGTGGAGGGCAAACCCAATGCTCACCGCCATGGCAGGGCCCGCCATGGCGCTGGCATACCCGCCAATGGTCACCAGGGCGTCCAGGCCGGTGTGCTGGCCCAGGGTGGTGACGATGGTCCCGATGAGGAGTCTGGCAAACAGCCCCTGAGCCATGGCTCCCAGGGCGTCCACCCCGTACCGTTTCCCGCTGATGACAATATCTTTCCGCTTTAATAAAGCCTTGAATCCTTCCATATTCTTTCCTTCGCTCCTTTTTTGCCGGAAAATGACAACAGAAGAAATTATACTATACATCTGTCAAGACAGCAAGGCTTTTTTGAAAATTTTCCCTCCCTTCCGGGGGATTTCGTTGCCAAAACAGGGAAATAGGAGTACACTGTATCTTAGCAAGATCAATCATAAGGAGCATCCCGTTTCATGATTCTCAAGGAAGAAACCTTTATTACCCCCTTTGGCCTGTCCCGCACCCTTCACATCTACCTGCCCAACGGCTGGGACACCAGCGGTCGTCGGTACCCGGTGCTGTATATGTTTGACGGCCACAACCTCTTCTACGATGAGGACGCCACCTACGGCAAGTGCTGGGGACTGCGGGATTACCTGGACTACACCGACACCCAGGTCATTGTGGTGGGGGTGGAGTGCAACCACGAGGGAAACAACCGGCTCAGCGAATACTGCCCCTACGACGTCCCCGATGACTGGTGGGGCGGCTTTGAGGGCCGGGGCATCCAGTATATGGATTGGCTGGTAGGGGAGCTGAAGCCCTGGGTGGACCGGGAACTGCCCACCTTCCCCGACCGGAGCCACACCCTCATTGGGGGAAGCAGCATGGGCGGGCTCATGAGCCTCTACGCCGTGGGCTGCTATAACCATGTTTTCAGCCGGGCCGCCTGTCTCAGCCCCAGCGTCCGGCTCTGCTATCCCCAGCTCTGGCAGGACCTGGAGAAGGCCCCGGTAGACCGGGATACCCGGATCTATATCAGCTGGGGGAGCGAGGAGGTCCGGGACAAGCTGGCCCTGGCCAAAGCCTCGGCAGATAACCTGGCCCTGTCCCACCTTATGAGTGAGAAGGGGGCGGATGTCTATCCCTACCTCCATGTGCAGGGCAGCCACAGCGAAGCCAGCTGGGAGGAGGAAGTCCCTCTGTTCATGGAGTATCTCATGGAGTGGAACGGATGATGCCGAAAATCGAGAAAAGCAAAAAGAACCGGGAGTTCATCTCCCGGAAGCGCCGGTGGACCGCTGCGGTGGCCTACACCGGGGTAGGGCTGATCTACACCTACCTGAAACGGGGGAGGGACCCTTTCCTCCTCCTTCACCTGAACCAGGCCTTTGGGGTGGTGGTACTCTGGGTGGCCATGGCCGCCCTGGGACAGTGGGACGCTTTCGCCCTCTGGACCGGGTACGCCGGTCTGGTGCTGGATATCCTGGCCCTGACCGGAGCCATCACCGCCCTCCGGGGCTGGCAGGAACCCATCCCCATTTTGGGAAAAATTCAGATTCTGAAACCACAGGAGGATTAAAACCATGAGCAAAGCAGTTGTATTTTTTGCAGACGGAATGGAAGAGTGCGAGGCCCTGCTGGTGGTGGACCTGCTCCGCCGGGGCGGAGTGGAAGTGACCACCGCATCGGTGATGGATCACCGGCAGATCGTCTCCAGTCATAACCTGCCCATCCAGGCGGACGCCCTGGCCGGGGAGGTGGACTATGATTCGGTGGACCTGGTGGTCTATCCCGGCGGCCTGCCCGGGAGCAACCATCTGGCGGAGAGCGCCGTGGCCACCCAGGCAGCCCGGGACTTTGCCGCCCAGGGCAAGTATGTGGCGGCCATCTGTGCCGCACCCGCCGTGGTGCTGGCCCCTCTGGGGCTCCTGGAGGGGAAGAAGGCCACCAGCTACCCCTCCTTCCAGCCCCAGCTCACCGGGGCGGTCTGCCGGGACCTGCCGGTGGAGGTGGACGGAAAGGTCATCACCGGCCGGGCCCTGGGGGCAGGGATCCCCTTTGCCCTGGAGCTCCTCACCGCCCTGGAGGGCCGCCAGACGGCCCGGAAGGTGGCTGCCGCCATTGTCTACGACTGGGAATGACCGGCCATGAAGTACGCAATTTTTGATATGGACGGCACCCTCACCCAAACCATGGAGGTGTGGGAGGAGCTGCCCGGCGCAGTGCTGGCCCGGTACGGGAAAACGCCCCGCCCCGACCTGCGGCCCCGGATCACCGAGCTGACCCAGGAGGACGGCTGCCGCCTGATCCTGGAGGAGTACGGCCTTCCCCTCACCCTGCCCCAGCTGGTGGAGGAATACTACCAGGTAGTAGAAGAGCTCTATGAGCAGGGCCCCCTGAAACCGGGGGTCCGTCGGGCCCTGGAGGCCATGCACCGGGCCGGGGTGAAGATGGCGGTGGCCAGCAGCACCCGGGCCTCCACCGTGGACAAGGTCCTCACCCGGCTGGGGGTCCGCCCCTACTTTGAAGGGGTGTTCAGCTGCCGGGACGGCCTGGGAAAGAAGAAGGGCCCCTACGTCTACCAGGAGGCTGCCCAGGCCCTGGGAGCGGAGGACCCCGGGGAGGTATGGGTCTTTGAGGACGCCTACCATGCGGTCCTCAGCGCCAAGCAGGGGGGCTTCCCGGTGACGGGGGTGTACGACCGGTTCTGTGTGGTGGACCCCCGGACCATGGCCGCCGCCTGCGATCGGTATATGGACAGCTGGGAGGAGTTCCGGCTGGAAGATTATTGAGAAACGAGGAACAAGGAAATGTACGGCGGAAAGATCAAGTATGTCTATGGGGACAAGATGATCCCGGTGCGGGAGCTGCTGCTCCGGGCCTTTATGACCGGCTGGAAGGTGACGGGGAGCTCCCTTACCCAGGAGGAATACCTGTCCAGCAGCATCAATGTCATTGAGTCCATGCAGGTGGAGCCGGAGAGCATCTACTGCGAGGAAGGTCAGGGCCTCCTGGAGGGGGAACTGGACCATCTGGAGGACCTTCTCCGCACCGACGGAGTCTGGGTCTACTATGGCGTAGGGGAGGAAAACTTCTTCCTTCTTCAGTGGATGCCGGATGAGGCCACCGCCCGGGCCAAGCTGGACCAGCTGGCCCAGGACGATCCCCAGGCACTCTCCTATGCGGTGGACCTGACCCTGGTCCCCGACTGCGAGAAGCTGGGGTGAAACCGGATAAAATCAAAAACGCTCTGTGTCCTTTTTCGGGAACACAGAGCGTTTTTGTGGTTTAAAGGCGGCGCTCCAGCTGATGGACCAGAGCCAGGGCGGCGATTCCCTTGCAGAAGTCGGGGATGATGAAGGGGATCACGCACCAGGCCAGGCTGGTTTTCAGGTCATTGCCCGAAAGATTCATGAACCAGGCGGTGCCCAGGGCATAGCAGACTGCCAGGGCCAGGACCACCCCCGCCAGCAGCACCGGCAGCCGGGGAGAAAGGCGGCAGAAAAAGCTGAGGATAAGGGCCATAAAGGGAAAAGCCGCCAGGTAACCCCCGGTAGGCCCCAAAAGGGCCTGGGGGCCGCTGACAAAGCCGCTGAACACCGGCAGACCCAGACAGCCCAGGGCCAGGTAGACCAGCTGGGCGGCAAAGGCCCAGCCGGGGGTGAGCAGCGCCCCCGCAAAGAAGGCGGCAAAGACCCCCAGGGTCAGGCTGATGGGGCCGATGGCAATGCTCCAGGGGGAGACCACGGCGGCCAGGGCGGCGGCCAAGGCGGTGAGGACCATCTGACGGGTCCGGGTGCGGGCAGGGGACATGATAGCAAAACTCCTCTCGGATTCAGGGTTCCAAAGGAGCAGGCCGGATGGAGATCTCCCCGTAGCTCAGGGCAGTGACGCCGCCTCCCGGAAGCCGAACCACCAGCCGGCCCTGGTCGTCGATCTCCAGGGCCTGGGCAGTGTAGGGCTCCTGCCCGGCGGCCTGGACGGTGACCCAGTGCCCCGGCACAAAACAGGCGGCCCGGTATTCCTCCAGATAGTCGAAGGAAGGGCACATCTCCAGCAGCCGGGCAGCCACCGCCGCCGCCAGGGCCACCCGCCCCACCGGGCTGTGGCCGGAGGGGTAAAGGCTGGTGGCGACCCGGCTCACTTCCGGGCCGAACTCCTGGGGCCGGGTAAAGACGTTGATCCCGATCCCCGGGATCACATAGTCCAGCTGTCCTGTTTCAAAGTTGGTGGCGGCCTCGGTGAGGATACCGCAGACCTTCTTCCCCTGGTAGTACAGGTCGTTGACCCATTTGATGGCCAGCTCCTTTCCGCAGAGGGCCTGCACCCCCCGGCGGACCGCCACGGCGGCGCTGCCGGTCACCGCCACCGCCTGGCTGGCGGCCAGGGCGGGGCGGAGGATGAGGCTGAAATAGACTCCCCCGGGAGGGCTTTCAAACCGGCGGCCCCGGCGGCCCTTCCCGGCGGTCTGGGCCCCGGCAATGACCAGGGTGCCGTGGGGGGCTCCCTGGGCGGCCAGCCGTTTGGCCTCCTCGTTGGTGCTGTCTACCTCCCGCAGGACCACCACCCGGGCAAAGGGAGAGCCCTCCGGGAAGCAGGCCTCTACCGCCTGGGGGGTCAGGGCGTCGCTCCCCGCCTCCAGACGGTATCCCCGCCGGGGCAGGGCGGTGATCTGCCATCCCTCCTCTTTCAGGGCGGCCGCCCCTTTGTTTACGGCGGCCCGGCTGATCCCCAGCCGCTGGGCCAGGACCTGGCCGGAACAGTCCTCCCCGGGATGGGCCAGCAGTTCCTCCAACAATGCTTCTTTGGTGGATTTCATGGTAACACCTCGTCCATAAATGGTCAACCAAAAGTTCTTGGTAAGGTTTACAATATGCTTCGGAAAAAGCCCTCCCTCCCGGGAGGGTCTTCCGGTCACCGCAGCTCGATGGTGTACTCGAAGCCGTACTGGGCCTGGAGCTCCTTGACAGCGGGCTCACAGTCCTCAATGAAGGTGGGGGCGTAGACGGAGGCGCCGTTGTGGGCCTTCTTGTAGTCCTCCACGATCTGGTTCAGCTTCTCCCAGGCCTCGTCGTTCTTGGAGTTGTTGGCGTCGGGGAAGCTGATGACAAATTCACGGTGTTTGGGAATACGGGCTTTCATAGTTCTTTCTCCTTCTTGTTTCAGTCCAGGCCGGACACCCGGCGGGCGTTGGCATTGGTGATGTTGCAGATCTCCTGGGGGTCCAGTCCCCGCAGTTCTCCCAGGAAGGCGGCCACATGGGCGATCATGCTGCTGTCGCACCGCCGGCCCCGGCAGGGCACCGGGGCCATGTAGGGACAGTCGGTCTCCAGCAGCAGCTTGTCCAGGGGGATGGCGAAGGCGGCCTTTACCGCCCGCTTGGCCCCCTGGAAGGTGAGGGCGCCCCCGAACCCGAGCTAGATCCCCCGTTCCGCCAGCCCGGCGGCGCCCTCGCCGCTGCCGCTGTAACAGTGGAGGATC
>CALXEN010000244.1 GCA_944387325.1 uncultured Clostridia bacterium
TATCTTTCTGCCGGACTGCTTCAGGCTCTGCTTGGACTTCAGCATTAGGAAGATCTCTTCCGTGAACGCCCGGTCGCCCTGGTGATACCGGTAGATCTCCGTCACTTTTTCCCAAGTTCCACCCTGCGGAATTTCATCCTGACTGCCCGGGTGGCGGTGGACCCGGAACTGGGGGAATACACCTTTCAGGAGCTGGTAGAGCAGGTGCGCCATTCCCTCCGCCTTCAAATCACCCGGCAGGAGCTTCAGGCCAGGATCACCCAAAACGTGGCGCTTCAGCGTTCCCAATGGCTGCGCTGGATCCCTCGTCCCCTGAAAAACCGGGCCATTGCCCTGGGGTTCTGGTTATCCGGGGAGCGGCCCTTCTCCACCACCTTCACCAACCCCGGAATTTTCCGGGTGCCGCCCTCCATGGAAGAACACCTGGAGCGTGTGGAAGTGATTCTAGGCCAGTCCTATACAGGGCCTGCCAACTGCGCCGCCATCAGCTGCGGTGATACCTTTACCTTCTGTTTTTCCGGGACCCAGCGGGAAGCCGATTTGGAACGGGAATTCTTCCGTTGGCTGGTTCGGGAGGGCGTTCCTGTCAAGGTCATTTCCAACCGAAAGGAGTGATTCTGTCATGTCCTACTGTGTGAATTGCGGGGTGGAGCTGGACCCCACCGCCGGGTCCTGCCCCCTCTGCGGTACCCCTGTCATCAATCCCAATGCGCCGGTGGACCGGGATTCGCCCACCCCCTTTCCGCTGCGGAGAAGGGAAGTGGAACCGGTGGACCGGCGGAGCACAGGGCTCCTTCTCACAGGGATGCTGGGCTCCATTGCCCTTTGCTGTTCCCTTTTGAATCGGCTGGCTTTTGTGCCTCATGTGCCCTGGTCCTGGTATGTGGCCGGGGCTGCTGGCCTGATTTGGATCTGGTCCGCCCTGCCGCTTCTAATAAGAATGCCGCTTCCGGTCTGCCTGCTGGCGGACCTGGCCGGAATCATAGGCTTTCTGGCGCTGGTCGCCTGGCGGACAGACGGTTGGTACTGGTACGTTGATCTGGCATTGCCCATTGTAGCTTTATCCGGATTGCTTGGGGGAAGTTTGGCTTATTGCCTTATACGCCATCATTCCCGTCTGACCACGCTTCTAGTTTTTCTCATAGTATTAGGAATCTATCTTCTGGGCCTGGAAGTCCTCATTGACCGGTTCAATGGGGGAGAATATACTCCCGGCTGGTCTCTCATAGCCGCAGCGGTCATTCTTGTGGTGGCTGCCATCTTCCTGACGGTCCGCCTTCGCCCACGGCTCCGGGCCGAGTTCCGCCGCCGGTTCCACAGCTGAATTCTGCGTATCATAAAAGAGGCTCTCTGTCCCCCAGAGAGCCTCTTTCGTTTATTCAATTTTCCACTGAAAATCAAAGCTGATAGGCTTCCTTCAGCGCCTCCAGAGCAGCGTCCTCGTTCTCACCACGGATGAGAAGGCTGATATCCAGATCACTGGTGGTGATCAGGTTTACCTCGATATCCTTTTTTGCAAGGGCAGCCAGGCCTCTGGCGGCAACGCCGCAGCAGGTGACCATCTCCTCCCCAAAGAGGTTGATCTTCACATAGCCGCCGCTGATGAAGGGGGCGGGCTCGTCCCGGCCTACCAGGGCCTGGGGGATGGTCCGCATCACGGTGGTGAAATTGTCATAACTGGTGGTAAAGCTGAAATCCGTCTTGGAGCCGTGGGGCGCACTTTGGCAGATCATATCCAATACGATATTGTTGTCCGCAAACACCTGGAGATGCTCCGCCAGGCTCTTGGCACTATACTTGGCATCGGGGAAGGTGACCAACATAATATTCTGTTCGCTGGTGATTTTGCTTACTCCGTACATAATGGATCTCCTCCGTTTCTGGTTGATATCAGGCTAAAAATTCAGGGCTGACGTTGTTCTCCAGCACCTGTTGTATGTATTCAAGACTGAAAGACGGGCAGCTGCTCCGGACTCCGTGGCTCTGGGCCAGCTCCTGAGTATAGTCGGAAAACATATAGACCCGCCCGTTGGCATATCCGCTGTCATAGTGGCTGATAACACCGTGGATTTTCGGCTCCAGAAGTTCAAGCTCCTGTGTGCCGTCCGGATTTACCGTCTTCTGAATGGTCAGGTCCAGCACCCCGCCGATCAGGTTGTCTGCACTGGCCTGAAAATTCAGAAAATTTCCCAGGGAATAGGCCACAAACACGGAACGCCCGTCCTGGGCTGTGAGCCAGGCACAGTCCTGGATCATGTGAGGATGGGTGCCAATGATAAGGTCTGCGCCCCAGTCTGCCAACTGCTGGGCAAGTTGGGTCTGGCTTTCGTGGATGGTGTGGCTTCCCTCCGTGCCCCAGTGACAGCTGACCACCAGCACATCGCAGTTGGGCCGGACCGCTGTCATCTGCTGCTGGATCACATCCAGCTGATCGGTATAAATGACCCCATACTGGCTGTCTGCCGGGGTGGGGATGCCGTTGGTCCCATAGGTGTAGGAAAGGTATCCGAAGGTGATTCCGTTCACCGTCTGGTAGGTGTAATTATCATAGCTGGACAGATTATAAAATCCGCTCCAGGCCACATCTTCCGGGGTGGACTCCCAAAACTCCATACTGTCTGCAATCCCCCCGGCACCCTTGTCATAGCTGTGGTTGGTGCTTACATTGAAAGCCCGCCAGCCCACGGCATAGAGGCTGTCAAAAATGTCCGTGGGGGTGGCAAAACAGGGATATCCGGAGGGCTCGTAGGCGTCGGTGAGAAGGGTCTCCTGGTTCAGCCAATTCAGGTCAAACTGGCTGTAAAACTCCTTCACATTCTCATAGGCATAATCAAAATCGTACCCGCCGTCTGTTGCCCGTTTTTTTGCCTGCTTGTAGATTCCGTCATGGATCAGGTTGTCCCCGGTGGCGGAAAAACGGACTGTATATACCTCCGGCCCCGGAGTGGGAGTAGGGGTCGGTTCCGGGGTCTGGACAGCAGGCTGGACCGAAGCCTGAATGGCCTGGTGGTCCGCTCCAAATGCTGCCAGCAGCACAACCGCCACCACAAGGACCACCGCCAGGGCGAACAGGACAGAGCGCAGGGGAGAGGACCGGGGTTTCACAGCAGATTCTCCAGCATATCGCCCATGTTATAAAGGCCGGGGCCTTTGCCTACCAGGTAAACAGCGGCATTCACCGCACCGGTGGCGAATACCCCTCGGCTGGCTGCACTGTGAGAAAGGGTGATCACCTCATCGTTGCCGCAGAAGAGCACTTCGTGTTCTCCCACAATGGTGCCGCCCCGGACTGCACTGATCCCCAGTTCCTGCTTGCCCCGGGGATGCCGGACGCTGTGCCGGTCATAGACATATTCATACCGGTCCCCACAGGCACTGTTGATGCCGTCGGCGATCATAAGGGCGGTGCCGCTGGGGGCATCCACCTTCCGGTTGTGATGCTTTTCGATGATCTCAATATCGTAATCCTCTCCCAGGAGTTTGGCAGCTTTCTGGGCCAGAGAGATGATGAGATTGATCCCCATGGACATATTGGCGCTCTTGAAAACGGCGCTGGTCTTGCTCAGCTCCACCAGTTCCAGGTTGGTCTCCTCGTCCAGACCGGTGGTGCAGATGACCGCCGGCAGGGAATGAGCTTTGCAGTAAGCAATGGCCTTCTTGGTAGCGGCAGGAGAGCTGAAATCAATGAGCACATCCCCAGCGCCCTGGAGGTCTTCCAGGCTGGTGTACACCGGAACAGGACCTTCCTGGGCAGTCACGTCAATGCCGGCGATCACCCGGCAGTCATTTCGCCCGGCAATGATCTCCTGGAGCACCCGGCCCATCCGGCCGTTATATCCCTGAATCACAATATCGATCATATTTACATCCTCACTTCTGGACAAATAAGGGCGCAGCCCTGTGGAGAGCTGCGCCCGGCCATTGAGTTTACAGCAGGCCGGCGGCCTTCATGGTGTTGCGGAGAGCTTCCTGCTTTTCCTGGGTCATATCGCAGAGAGGCAGGCGGCACGAACCGGCTTCATATCCCAGCTCCTTCAAAGCCTGCTTCACCGGGATAGGGTTCACATCCATGAACAGATCATTGCAGAGATCCAGATACTTCAGCTGAAGCCCCATGCTCTCCCGGGGTTTACCGTCAAACCAAAGCTGACAGATGTCGTGGGCAACCTTAGGCGCCACATTGGCCAGTACACTGACAACCCCTTTCCCGCCCAGGGAAAGGACCGGAACGATCTGATCGTCGTTGCCGGAATAGATATAAAGGTCATCCCCGCAGAGTTTGGCAATCTTGGCCACATGGCTGATGTTTCCGCTGGCTTCTTTGATCCCCACAATGTTGGGGACCTTGGAGAGGGCCAAAGCAGTTTCGGGAGTAATATTCACTCCGGTACGGCTGGGTACGTTGTAGACGATGCAGGGCAGGGAAGTGGACTGAGCAATGGAGGTGAAATGCTGGATCAGCCCCCGCTGGCTCGTCTTATTGTAGTAGGGGGTGACCAGCAGGACTCCGTCCGCCCCCATCTCCTCGGCTTCCTTGGTCATCATAATGGCATGGGCGGTATTGTTGCTTCCGGTCCCTGCGATCACAGGAATCCGGCCGGCCACCTGCTCTACCGTAAAACGGATGCACTCCAGATGCTCGGGATCTTCCAGGGTGGGTGCCTCGCCGGTGGTGCAGCAGACAAAGATGGCATCCGTGCCATTCTGGATCTGGTCCTCCAGCATTTTGGCCAGGGTCTCATAGTGGATGGAACCGTCCTCCTTCATAGGGGTGACCAGTGCCACGCCGGAACCGGTGAAAAGAGGCTTTTTCATAAAACAATTCCCTCCTGTTCTGAATGTGATCAGTCGAAATATCCCTTCTTGGCCAGCAGTTCAGCCAGCAGGACTGCGCCGCCGGCGGCACCACGCAGGGTGTTGTGGCTCAGGCATACAAACTTGTAATCGTACTGGGTGTCTTCCCGCAGACGGCCAATGCTCACAGCCATCCCGTTCTCCAGATTCCGGTCCAGCTTTGCCTGGGGCCGGTCGTTCTCCTCAAAATAGTGGAGGAACTGTTTGGGGGCGCTGGGAAGTTCCAGTTCCTGGGCGGCACCCTTGAAGTTGGCCCAGGCTTCCAGCATCTGCTCCTTGGTGGGCTTCTTCTCAAAGCTCACAAAAACGGCAGCGGTATGGCCGTCAGACACAGGCACCCGCAGGCACTGGGCGGTGAAAGCGGGGGAGGTGGCGGGAACAATCTGACCGTTCTCTACATGGCCCCACAGCTTCAGGGGCTCCTGCTCGCTCTTTTCCTCCTCGCCCCCAATGTAGGGGATCACATTGTCCAGGATGTCAGGGAAGGTCTCAAAGGTCTTTCCTGCGCCGGAGATGGCCTGATAGGTGCAGACCAGACATTTAGTAGGCTTATACTCATTCATCAGGGGGTGAAGGGCGGGAACATAGCTCTGGAGGCTGCAGTTGGACTTTACGGCAATGAAGCCACGCTTGGTCCCCAGCCGCTTGCGCTGGCTCTCAATGACAGCCAGGTGGTCCGCATTGCTCTCAGGCACCACCACGGGCACGTCGGGGGGCATGCGGTGGGCCCTGTTGTTGGAGACTACCGGGCACTCGGCCTTGGCATAGGCCTCCTCCAATGCCTTGATCTCCTCTTTCTTCATGTTGACGGCACAGAAGATAAAGTCCAGGCCCTCAGCCATTTCCTCAACCTTGGAGGCGTCCAGGACTACCATATCCTTGACCTGCTGGGGGAGGGGACTGGTCATCAGCCAGCGGCCTTCCATCAGGTCGCCGTACTTTTTCCCGGCGCTGCGGCTGGAGGCTGCCAGCTTGGTGATCTTGAACCAGGGATGGTCGGCCAAAAGGGTGACGAAACGCTGCCCCACCATGCCGGTGGCTCCCACAATACCTACTCGATACTCTCTCATGATTGCACAAATCCTTTCCCATCTATTAGTATGCAGTCCTTTGGACCACATTCCAAACAATAAAAAAACCGGCTTGAAAACCGGCATCGGATGCAATATAATATAAAAGTATATTGCGCCAGAATGCGCTGCAAATCCCGGCGCAGACAATGCACCTTTTTATGGACTAAATATAGCATTTTCAATGCAGTCTGTCAATAAAATCCGGAGGGAAATAACCAGATGAAAACCAAGGACTTTTGGTACCAGCTTCCGCAGGAATACATCGCCCAGGAGCCGGCCGATCCCCGGGATTCTGCCCGACTCATGGTCCTGAACCGGGAGAATAATTCCATTGAACATAAAATATTCCGTGATATCACCCAATACCTTCAGCCAGGAGACCTGCTGGTGGTAAATAACAGCAAGGTCCTGCCCGCCCGCCTGGTAGGCACCAAGATCCCCACGGGAGCGGTCTGCGAACTGCTCCTGCTCCGGCAGGTGAAGGGGGACACCTGGGAATGCCTGGCCAAACCCGGCAAGCGGATGCAGCCGGGGACCGTGGTCTCGTTCGGAGACGGCAGTCTGACCGCCACGGTGGAGGAGACTCTGGAGGATGGGAACAAACACGTGACTTTCCGCTATGACACTGCCACCCTGTATGAAAAGCTGGATGAATTCGGGAAGATGCCTCTTCCTCCCTACATCACCAAGCAGCTGGAGGATCAGAGTCAGTATCAGACCTTCTACGCCAAGGAGCTGGGCAGCGCCGCAGCCCCCACCGCCGGACTTCACTTCACCACCCGCCTTATGGATGAGATCCGGGCTATGGGGGTGAACATTGCCGAGGTGACCCTTCATGTGGGTCTGGGAACCTTCCGCCCGGTAAAGGAGGATGACGCGACCCAGCACAAGATGCATTCCGAATGGTACACCGTAAGCCCCGAGACCGCACAGCTGATCATGGAGACCAAGGCCTCCGGGCATCGGGTGATAGCAGTGGGAACTACCAGCTGCCGGACCTTGGAGGCAGTCTGGGCCCGGTTCGGCTCCATCCAGCCCTGCTCCGGGGATACCGAGATTTT
The DNA here is from genome assembly GCA_944387325.1 of uncultured Clostridia bacterium. Lineage (GTDB taxonomy): Bacteria > Bacillota > Clostridia > Oscillospirales > Ruminococcaceae > CALXEN01. The sequence continues at coordinate 6,989 of CALXEN010000244.1, forward strand.
TATCTATCCCGGGGTGAAGCTGGGCTGCATTGACGGCCTTATTACCAATTTCCATCTGCCGGAAAGCACCCTTATTATGCTGGTCAGCGCCTTCTATGGGTATAAGAAGACCATGGAGGCTTACCGGGTTGCAGTGGAAGAGAAGTATCGCTTTTTCAGCTTTGGGGATGCCATGCTGATCCTGTGACGAAAGGAAAATAAATCTATGCCTTACCGACTGAAGAAACAGGAGGGTGCTGCCCGGCGGGGTGAATTTGAAACCGTCCACGGCACCGTCCAGACCCCCGCATTCATGAATGTGGCCACCGCTGCCGCCATCAAAGGAGGACTGTCTGCCCTGGACCTGAAAGAGATCCGGTGCCAGGTTATGCTCTGCAACACCTATCACCTTCATCTCCGTCCCACCGACAAAGTGGTGGCGGATTTGGGAGGGCTCCACAAGATGACCCGCTGGGATGGCCCCATCCTCACCGACAGCGGCGGATTCCAGGTGTTCAGCCTCTCCAAGCTGCGGAATATTACCGAGGAAGGGGTCACCTTCCATAGTCATCTGGACGGCCACAAAATTTTCATGGGTCCCGAGGAGAGTATGCAGATCCAGGCCAACCTGGGCAGTACCATTGCCATGGCCTTTGACGAGTGTGTGGAAAATCCGGCCGAGTACGAATACAGCAAGAACAGCTGTGAGCGGACCACCCGCTGGCTTAAACGCTGCCAGGCGGAGATGAAACGCCTGAAGGATGAGGAAAAGGCTGTAAATCCCCATCAGCTTCTCTTCGGCATCAATCAAGGCTGCACTTTCGAGGATCTCCGGATCCAGCATATGAAGGAGATCGCAGAGCTGGACTGTGATGGCTATGCCATCGGTGGCCTGGCGGTAGGGGAGCCGGCACCGGTTATGTATGACATCATCAGCGCTGTGGAGCCTTATGCCCCCAAAGACAAAATCCGGTATCTCATGGGGGTAGGAACTCCCGGAAACATCATTGAGGCGGTCTACCGGGGGGTAGACCTGTTTGACTGTGTTATGCCCAGCCGGAACGCCCGCCACGGACACCTGAATACCTGGCAGGGGGTCATCAACATCAAAAATCTCAAGTATGAGCGGGACGAGCGGCCCATTGATCCTGAATGTGACTGCCCGGTCTGCCGGAATTTCAGCCGTGCCTATATCCGGCACCTTCAGAAGGCAGACGAGATGCTGGGAATGCGGCTGGCAGTCATGCACAACCTCTACTTCTACAACCGGCTTATGGAGCGGATCCGGGAAGCGCTGGATCAGGGGCGGTACCAGGAATTCTATAACAGGTACGCCAAGGTGCTGGATCAGAGAATCTGAAAAATGGAAAAGGACCAAAAGTAAAACGGTCTGAGAAATAAGAAAAGCAAATCCTCGAGACGAAAACAACATGGAAACAAAAGAAAAAAGGAGTAATTCCAAATGAGTATTTCTGATGTTATCAAAAAGTCAGTATTGGAAAGGTTTCAGGCGGCGGATCTTACCACATCTACCATTGCTGTCACCCTTGGAATGGCTATTCTGTTGGGTTTGTTTATTTATTTCGTTTACCGGATCAACAGCCGCAGCGGATTCTATAACCGTGACTTCAACAAATCCCTGGCTACCCTTCCTGTGATCACTGCTGCCATTATGCTGGCTATGGGCAGCAACCTGACTATCAGCCTTGGTATGGTGGGTGCTCTTTCTATTGTCCGTTTCCGGAATGCCATCAAAGACCCTGCCGATTTGACTTACCTCTTCTGGAGCATCAGTCTGGGAATCATCAGTGGTGCGGGGCTGTTCGAATTGGCCGTTCTGGTCAGCCTTGCAGTGGCTGTGCTGGTGTCTGGCTTAGATCTTCTTCCCACCTTCCGTGCCCCCTGCCTGCTGGTGGTATCCGGAGACTCCATTGAGCAGGAGAAGGCATTGTTTGACTGCGTTTCTAAAAGCAGCAAGCGTTATAAGATCCGAAGCCGGAACGTTACCCAGAAGGGGGTGGAGTGGATCCTGGAGCTTCAGGTGAAGGACGAGACCCAGCTGGTCCGGAACATTATGTCTCTGGAGGGATTGTCCAATGTACATCTTATGACCCACAGTGGTGAGGTTCGGGTCTGATGACGGAGTATCGGGTGGAAAAGAAATATCTGGTCTCAGATATGGATCTTGCTCTTCTCGCTGCCCGTCTGGATGGAGTTATGGAGAAGGATATCCATCAGCAGGGAGACTGCTATCAGATCCGCAGCCTGTATTTTGACGATCTGCGGGACAGCTGCCTGGAAGAGAACGACGCCGGGGTGGACTATCGCAAAAAATATCGGATCCGTACTTATGATCCCGCTGCGGGATTTCTTCGTCTGGAAATCAAGGAAAAGAAAAACGGTTTGACCAAGAAGATATCCTGCCCTCTTGCTTCCGATGAGTATGGACGGTTGGTACAGGGGGATCCCGTTTCTTTTGATGAAAAACGGATTGCTTTGAATGAGCTTCTTCTTCAGACCAAATGTACCGGCATGAAACCCAAGGTCATCATCTCCTACGAGCGGACGGCCTTTGTTCACCCAACCGGCAACGTCCGGATCACTTTTGACCGGAACATCTCGGCCAGCGGCGATTGGGAAGATTTCCTTTTAGAGAGGGTGCCGGATTCTGTTCCTGTTTTGCCTGCCGGAATGCACGTTCTGGAGGTAAAATACGATGAACTGCTGCCCGATGTGATCCACCGCCAGCTGGAACTTGGGAAACTGCGGCAAACGGCATTTTCCAAGTATTATCTCGGACGTATGGCTGTGGATGGGGAATTCCCTGTTTCGTGGTAAACTTGTTTGAAGATTACAAGGAATTATAAAGAAGCAAAAAGTCCGACAATTCTTCCGATTTTTTTGCGTTTGTCATTGCCCTGGCTGACTCAATGATTTGATCCCGATGTGAGGTACCACAGTTATGCTGTTAAAAGAAGCGACAAGACGAAAGATTACATTTTTGGTGCTGTTTTTCGCACTGACAGCAATCCTCCTGTGGCTTTGGATTAAAGAAAAAGAACTCTGCCTTGGGATCCCGGTTATCTCCCCGGAGAATGCTGATAATTACATTACCGTAGAAAATTTGAATCTGGATGTTCTCATGTATAACGGGGAAAAAGCGCCCTTGGATCGGCAGAGCAATACCCTGTACCTGTCCCAATATGAAAGATCACTGGATGGCAGCAACAAATTGGAGGGCCTGCTTACCTGTGAGGATTCCAATTATGCATTGTATTTTTTGAATGATGCTTCCATGAAGAATCTTCGTCAAACCGTAGAAAACGGGGATACTCTCACACTGCTTATTGTAGATGAAAATGTTTGCCAGAAGGTAAATGTTGTTATTACCACATTGCCGGTGATGAATATTGAGGGCGAAGAAACAGAAGCTCTTTCCCGACTTGGCTATGTATCTGCGGGACAGTGTACGCTTTTTTCCGGATTTGATCCTTCCGTAGGCGGAGCGTCTGTAAAAACCACTTTAATGGAATGGCATCCTCGGGGAGAAACTACTGCAAAATATGACAAAAAATCGTATAAATTATCGTTAAAGCAAAAGAATGGAGACAACAACAACTGCGACTTTTTGGGGATGGGAGCAGATGACGACTGGATTCTCAACCCCATGATTATGGACGATACAAAAATAAGGGAAAAAACCATAATGGACCTTTGGAATTCCTTCTGTGACACAACGGAATGGAACTATAAGATGTCCTGCGGCGAATATGTGGAAGTTGTCTTAAACGGCGAATATCGTGGATTGTATCTTCTACAGCGGAGAGTCGATGGTAAGTATCTGGAAATCGACAGCGATTTGGATGTATTGTTGAAGGGGAAATCCTCCGGAACGCTCTTGGGCGGATATGAAATAGTGTCCTCACCGTTTAATGAGGAGGATACATATCAGCTGATGGTTGATACCTGGGAGGCCGTTGAGGGGAATCAATTTCACCGCCAAAATTTTGTGGATGTGAGCCTTCTTATCAACTATATTGCGGGCTGGGATAATATTGGATTTAAAAATATGTATTATTATCTGAAGTTCAATCATGACAGGGGCGGTTATGACCTCTATTTCATCCCCTGGGATACGGATATGTCCTTCGGATTCTATTGGGATAACGGTTTCGCTTATAATTACGAAGAGCAACTGGCCAGCAATCTCTACCGTGTTGAGTACTACACTGTTCAGATGTATTCTGAAGAAACGGACCAGGCTTTGGCTGATCGTTGGAATGAGCTTCGGGAAACTCTGTATACGGAAGATAACATCACGACCCTTTTGAAGTATAATAGAAGCCAAATCCTGACATCAGGGGCCTTGAGCCGTGATGAGGAAAAATGGGGAAAGATTCACAATAATACAGATACCTACGAAAACCTATACCAATTTTGTTTGGAGAGGCTTGGCGCCTTGGATGTACAGTATAATTGATTGGAAAATACCAGGAGTATAGGGGGGACATTAGGTAAAAATGCTGATAGATAATAATGGTACTGTAAAAAAAGTGCTATTTGTTGTTTTCTTTCTGGTTACAATCGCTGTGCTCTGGTTTTTTCATTTACGAGAAATAGACAGCTGTATGGGGATCCCTCTCATCACCGAGGCGGAACTGGAGGAATATCAGCCGTCGGACAGTCTGGATCCGACATCTCTCCTCTTGAATGAAGAACGAGCGCCCTTTGATCTGTATTCAAAAACGCTGTATTTATCGCAGCCAACTACAGCATTGAACCATTATTACGAAATGGTGGGAACGATCAAATCCCAAAATCCTGAGAATCAGTTATATTTTCTCAAGGATGAAGCCCTGTTGGATCTAAAAGGAACGCTGTCCAGTAACGTTCCACTATCCTTGGTTGTAACCCGGGAAGGCTATTATGAGATCGTAAATGTGGTCCTCACCACCCTCCCTGTGATATCCATGAATGGAAGCGAAACAACAGAACCGGCCCAGCAAGGCTATGTTTCCGCAGGGAGCTTTGAGATATTCAGTGGTTTTGATCCTTCCTCACAGTCTTTTTCAGTGTCCACCAGCTTTGCTCAGTGGCATATTCGTGGACAGACCTCCACCGTTTCCCCCAAAAAGTCCTTTAAAATTTCTCTTAAAGATGACAATGAGGAAAACAAAGACTTGAACCTTTTAGGAATGGGCAGTGATGATGACTGGATCCTGAACGCCATGGTCTTTGACGATACAAAGGTCCGAGAGAAGTCAATCATGAGTTTCTGGAACGCTTTTTTGGAAACAGAAGGACAGGATTATCGTATGTCCTGTGGCGAGTATGTAGAAGTCCTGATAAACGGGGAATACCGGGGATTGTATTTATTACAGCGACGGGTAGACGCCAAATATCTGGATATAGATAAACGAAACGATATCCTCCTAAAGGGAACTACTGACGGTTATGAGGTAATTTCGTCTCCCTTTGACCAGAGTAGCTCTACGACCATATTGGAAAATATTATGTACAGGCAAACCGGCGGAACCATTGATTGGCCTGCCTTCGTGGATGTGAATCTCCTGCTGAATTATACGGTAGCACTGGATAACTGGGTGGTAAAAAATATGTACTACCTTTTGAAGTATACCGATGATGGGTACGTCCTTTATTTTATTCCCTGGGATATGGATATGACATTGGGGCTTTGCTGGCTGGACGGCGGTTATGCATATGATCCCGATTACGCCATGAGCAATATCGTATGCCGCAATGAATACTATGTAAAGGAAAACAACCCGGAACAGTTAGATGTTGCATTTGCCGCACGGTGAAAAGAATTGCGGAGTACAGTCTACACCGAGGAGAACTTTTTGCCTATTTTAGAGTACAACTACAATGTTATCCACGATTCAGGTGCGCTCTCCAGAGACAGGACCAAATGGGGCACCTATTACGGAGATGGCGTGGATGTCCAGGAAAACCTGTATAACTTTGCCCGGGAACGGCTTGAATACCTGGATGGATACTACGCCGCTTTTTAGTTTCCTCTTGCACAAATTATCAAACTTAGGTATAATATAATCACTTTAGTTAAATACAAGGGAGTTAGTCACTATGAACATTGCACTGTTGACCCAGGATGCTGCCGGCGGCAGCTGGAGCCTGCTCATCACCGTCGGCATCATGCTGGTCATGATGTATCTGCTCATCTATCTGCCTCAGCGCAAGCAGAACAAAAAGGATGCTCAGATGCGGGACAGCATGGATATTGGCGACGAGGTCACCACCATCGGCGGCATTGTCGGACGCGTGGTTGCCATTAAGGATGACACCTTCGTTCTGGAGACCGGCAGCGATCGGGTGAAGATCCGTTTCCGGAAAAGCGCCATTGCCAGCCTGGAAAAGCTGGATATGGGGGATAACAAGTGATCCTGTCCTGAAAGGAATATAAAAACGCCTCCCGGCATACCGATTGGTGTGTGGGAGGTGTTTTTTATGTCCAAACGCAAACAGAGCAGCCGCCCTTTGGGCACGGTGATCTTGGTTCTAATGGCTTTGGGCCTGGGGATCGTTGTCTGCCTGGCAGCATTTTTGATTATGGCCAAGGTGGTGGAACATGAGGGACTTTCTCTCCAGGCCTCTATTCTGCCTGCCACCCTGGCGGTCTCCCTGGGAGCTGCTGTCGCAGGGTTTGCTCTGGCCAAGTGCAATGGCAGGGAGGGCCTGCTCTGCGGGATCATTGCCTCGGCTGCTTTCTCCCTTGTCTATCTGATCGGCGTTTTCCTGGGAGGACTGCCTCAATTTACCCTTTATACTCCCTTAAAGCTGTTTGCCTTTACAGCCTCGGGCTGCTTTGGGGGTTACCTGGGGACGCTGCACAGGGGCGGCCTGAAGCATAGGAGGATGGGATGATGCGGGCCAGGGCATTGGCCCCGCCTGCGAGGAAGGGCGGCGGAAATCCCATGCTGTTTTGGGGACTGATGGCCTGTTTTCTTTTGGGGGTGCTTCTTCTTTTTACCCTGTGTGCGGGGGGCAGTTTTATCCCTTCCACCCAGGGAGCCGAGAACCAGCTATGGGACCGGCAGGAAGGAAATTGGCTGAAAGTCTATGGTCAAAGCTATTTCGCCTTTTTCCTGCAATCCAGCCTGCTGCTGGCGGCCGGCTTTTCCGGCCTGGGGGTCGTGCTGCTGCCGGTCCTCTTTCTGGTTTACGGAGGTGCCAGCCTGTATGGAATCCTGTCTCTCTATCTTCTGGAGGGGGTCACAGGGCTTTTCCATTACTGGCAGATGTACTGGCTTCCCCAGCTGGGAAGTCTCGTCCTGCTCTGCCTGGTGGGCAGCCGGGCCTTTGACACCGCCATAGGTCTGGGAAAAGGGCTGGTTACCAAACCGGCAGCTTCCGGCAAAATCCCCTATAAACCGGCCATGCTCCGATATTTGGTCTCCCTGGTTGCAGCTGCCGCCGTTTCAGGGCTCTCAGTACTTTTGGGACAGTTATTTCTCTGAAGCCTCTTCATAGGGCTCCGGTTCTTCCCGGGGCTCTTTTTCGTGGAATTTTACCCCGGAAAGGGGAGAGGAGGCCACAGCGCTTTTCAGCTGTTTCTGATTGATATGGGTGTAGATCTGGGTGGTAGATACATTTTCATGACCTAAAATCTCTTTTAACGCCAGCATATCCACATCCCCATATTGATACATCAAGGTAGCCGCAGTATGTCGCAATTTATGAGGGGAAAAGCCCCGTCCATCCAGACCGGCCGCTTTCAGACTTCGCTCCACGATCTGCTGGACCCGCCTGGGACTGAGTCGTCTGCCGGTCCGTTTACTTACAAAGAGGGCGTCTTTCTCCACTAGTTTCAGCTGAGCCCGCAAAGGGAGGTAATGATTCAACGCATCCAGACACGCATCATTCAAATAGACCAGGCGTTCCTTATTACCTTTGCCTATAATTTTAATGGTGTCGTCCCGGAAATCCGCCATACTTATGCCACAGAGCTCCACCAGTCGCATACCGCAATTTAAAAATAATGTTATAATGCAATAGTCACGTTCCAAGAAATCACTTTGTGTATTATTTAACAATGATTGCGCCTCTTCAAGGGTCAGGTATTTGGGCAGCGCTTTCTTGGGAGACCCCAGATTGATGTTCTCGGTGGGATCTTCCTGGATCCGGCCGACCTGGGTGAGAAGGTAATGAAAGAATCCACGGAGCGCAGAGAGCTTACGGCTGCGGGATGGAAAGGAATTCCCATGAGCCTGGAGGTATTGCAGATAACTGAAAATGGTAGATTTCCGAACCTTGCGGATATCCTGGATGGTCAGGTCTTTGGAATCGATTTCGTTTAAGGATGTATCAGCCGGGACCTGACCACTCTGAAGGACCAGAAACCGAAAGAAGGTACGCAGGTCCAGATAATAGCCATGGATGGACCGGGCAGAAAGATGCTTTACGAAATCCAAATAGTGAAGATAATCCTGAACATCCTCCGGAATGTCCAGGTATGCGTCATGGCGTTCAGGATGAAGTTGGTTGAGATATGAGCTCATAAGTCATGTCCAATTCCTTTTTTTATATAGTATAATTTGGTATTTGGTGTGGCGAAGAGAAATAAAAAAAGCAGGTCTTTTAAGCCCATCGTCACTCCCCTGTATTTCGCTAAACTTACATTTAGCGAAACAGCCTGTGCCTTTATTATAGTCTTTCCCCGGTTCTTGTCAAGGATTTTTCCGGAACCGACCAGGGCTCTTTCTTTGTCTCTTTCAAGATTACAAACAATAACAGACAAACCGACCGCCTTTGAGAGACTTCTTGTTTCTCTCTTGACGGTCGGTTTGTGGTCACTCTTTGATTTTGATGGCGTTGATGGCTTCCCGCAGATATGTTACGCCGATCAGTTCCATCCCGGAAAATTTGCTGCGGTCAAGTTGATTTAATCCATGTTTGGGAATGATGGCTTTTTCAAAACCGATCCTCTGTGCCTCCCGCAGCCGGGCTTCCAGGTGGGTCACGGTGCGGACCTCTCCTCCCAGGCCCACTTCCCCAATGGCTACCGTCTTGTCCCCTGCCGGCAGGTCCAGGAGGCTGGAGGCCAATGCCACGCAGACCGCTAGATCACAGGCAGTCTCATCCAGCCGAAGGCCACCTACAATGTTCAGGTAAACATCCTGATTCCCGAAGAGATATCCGGCCCTTTTTTCCAGCACAGCCAGGAGCAGATTCATTCGGTTATAGTCAAAGCCGCTGGCCGTCCGCCGGGGCACCTGGAGACCGCTTTTTGCGGCCAGGGCCTGGACCTCGCTGAGGATAGGACGGGTCCCCTCCATGGTACAGGCGACGCAGTTTCCGCTGATACCAAGGGGACGCCCTTCCAGAAGAAGCTGACTGGGGTTTTCAATCTCCTTCAGACCATCCCCGGTCATATCAAACATCCCAATCTCGTTGGTGGAGCCAAACCGGTTTTTAGCCGCTCGAAGGACCCGGTATGGCAGGGTCTTGTCCCCCTCAAAATAGAGGACCGTATCCACCATGTGCTCCATGACCTTGGGCCCCGCCAGGGAACCTTCTTTGTTTACATGACCCACGATAAACATGGGGATCTCGTAGGATTTAGCCACAGCCACAAGGCGGGCAGCGCTCTCCTTGATCTGGGATACTGCTCCCGGGGCGCTGTTCAGTTCGTTACACCGCATGGTCTGGATGGAGTCGATGACCACCAGTTCCGGCTTCATCTGTTCGATCAGCCCGCAGATCTCCTCTACATCGTTCTCTGCCGCCAGCATGATATTCTGCTGCGGCACCTTGAGCCGGTCTGCCCGGAGCTTGATCTGCCGGACCGATTCCTCACCGGTTACATAGAGCATCTGCCGGTCCCGGCTGATAGCCCCGCAAAGCTGCAGCAGCACAGTGGATTTGCCGATCCCCGGCTCGCCCCCCAAAAGGACCACGCTGCCCAGCACAATGCCGCCGCCCAGCACTCGGTCCAGTTCTCCGATACCGGTGACGATTCGGCTCCGTTCCTCATCGGTGGAAATTTCCGACAGACGGTTGGCGGTCAGACTGGTCTTTCTCTGCCCTACCTGAGGGACCTTGCTCCCCTTGGCCTTTTCCGGCTGGGTATCTACCACATCCTCCACCATGGTGTTCCAGGCTCCGCAAGAGGGGCAGCGCCCCATCCACCGGGGGCTGGTCTCTCCACAGTCGCTGCATACATAAATGGTCTTTAGCTTTGCTGCCATATTCGGCCCTCGCTTCCTGTTACTGGACTCTATTTTACCAGGTTTCCCGGACGGTGTAAACCCCGGCCCGCTTCCTCCCCTTCTGAACAAAAACGCCCCGGAGGGTCCGGGGCACCTTGTGCCGCTTGACTCCGGGGACGGTTTTACAGGCTCAAATCATCTCTTTTTTGACTCACTTCACCTCCACTACCGTAATATCCTGGGCCGTTGTGGCACACTTGGAAAGAATGATATCCCGGATCTGGGCCACTTCCCCTTTTGTCAGTCCGTCGTTCTCGGTCATCACGGTAACATGAACTTTACTTCCGTCAATAAATACTACACTGTCTACAAACCCTTTGGCTTTGATCAGGGTCTCAATCTCGGATTCGGTGGTGATGCTGTCCAGGGTGGAGTTCAGCTGTTCGGTCAGGGACTGCTTCTCCTCCTCGGTCAGAGTGGTGCTCTTCAGGCTTTTTTTCAGTGCGTCCAGGGCCTCATCCCTGGTGCGGGTACGGGTCAGCCTGGCTTCCTCAAAAAAGCTGTCCCCGGTATTCTCCCCCACACTGACCAGCTGGGCTTCCCCGTAATTCTTGTTTCCGGACTCCAGGGATTCTCCGGTGGTCTCCAGGGGATCATAGACCACCTGGGCCGCAGAGGCCGAGACTGCGTCCTCTTGAACCGCTCCTGCCCCTGTCTGGGAATACTCCCAGTTGAGGTAAACGGCTGCACCCAAGGCCACCGTCAAGGAAAGCATGGTGAGATGTTGATTGAGTTTTATTTTTCGCATTGCCCCTGTCCCCCTATTCACACATTTTTGCAATACTGATTCGATTGGTGGTGACCCCTGTAAGGACGCTGGCGATCTGGGTGATCTGGGAGCGGACTGACACATCTTCCGCTCCCTGGCAGACCACCGCCACCCCCTGCACCTGGGGATACCAGACCGTTTCCACCAGCGGTTCATCACCGCTCAAGAGCACGTGCTCCTCTTCCAGAGACTGCTCGCTCTCCCTGGTATCCAGGGCATAGACCGTCTCCTCTGCCGTCTCCAGAGTGACCATCACAGATACTTTTCCCACCCCCTGGATCTCTCCGATCAGAGCTTCCAGCCGCTGCTCCAGAGACTCCTGATACCCTTCCCAGGCTTCGTTCTCCCTGGTCTGGGCGGCAGGTTCTCCGCTGTTTCCTCCGGCTGCGATCAGGACCATGCCCAGGATCCCCAGCCCCAGCAGTGCCCAAGCGGCACGGCTGTCAGAGCGAAACCATTCCAGAACCCGTTCCTTCATTGGCTGCTTTCCTCCTGAATGATCCCCCCTTGCCAGCCGCTCTGGCGAAGTACCTGGACCGCCTGCTCCCAAAGAGTTTGTTTCGTTTGGAGCATACAGTTCCCTTCAAGGCTGATTCGGATCTCTGCCTCAATTCCGGCTTCCTCCAGCTGCCGGGCCAGTTCCTCCTCCACGGCTGACAGGTAAAGCTGCTGGCTGTAATCCTGGTATTCCCGGGTTTGGAGTGCAGCTTCCTCCAATTCTGGCCAGTTCCAGCTCCAGTCCCTGCTGGTCAGAGGCAGGACCGCTGTTACAATATATAAGGTCAGAATGACATTTATGACTGGCTTCATCTGCCCGCCTGGAAAGATCATCCGGGCCGCTGCTGCCACAATACAGGCTATACAAATCTGCCAGGCCCACTGGGAGAGTCCACTCATCCCGCTATCCCTCCTCCCATCATCGCCATCATCAAGGTGGCCGTCATTACCAGTAAAAAGTAGAGGACCATGCCGGAAAGGCAGAGCTGGATTCCTTGAGCGAAACACTCAGCCAGGCCACCGCAGGACCCCAGACCGCAGCTTTTGGCCCCGGCGGCAAGGATCCAAAAGAGAAGGATCCCGCTGACACATCCGGCCAGCACCGGCAGAAATTGCAGAAAAACGGTTCCTACCGCTGCAAAAGCTAAGGTTCCCTTCAGCATCCGCAGACCAGCCGCTACGCTGGCGAAGGCTTGAGTGGCTACATCTCCCACCACCGGAAGAAACAGTTTGATGAGAGCCTGACCTCCCTTGTTTACTGCCTGGTCCATATTTTGGGAGAGCATTCCCTGAAGTCCCAGTACACCTGCCGAAAGAATGCAAATTCCTTTCAGCAGCCAGCTGACCCCTTTGTAAAGGACTCGGACCCCTTCAAGAATTCCCTGATTTCCCCAGAGCTGTGCTCCTACGGCCAGTGCAATATAAATCTTCACCCCGGGAATGAGGATCCCTGCGATCCCCTGGGCCAGCAGGCTGCTCAAGCCCAGAAACATTCCGCTGTATACTCCGGCTCCGGCAGTCTGTCCCCCCATGACCATTACACCGGAGAAGATGGGAATAAAGCCGCCCAGGTAGCTATGCCAGGCCAAAGCGGTCTCCTCCATACCGGCGAGAAGCCCGGTCAGCTCCTCACAGCAGAGCTGAGCAAACCCCAGGGTCCCCACCAGCCGCACCACATCCCGCAGAGGTCCGGCAGCAACCAGGACTTGGGCAAGGCAAACGGCTGTCAAATAAAGAGCGGCCTGTCCCAGGGCACGAGCAGGGGCCAATAAAGGTTCCTGAACTTTTTTCCAAAGGTATCCCAACCATTCTCCCGGGTCCATGGAAAGGAATTCATCCGTTTCCATAGGTGCCTGATCCAGGATCTCCTCTGTCTGGGGAGGATACTAGGAGGCCCAGACAGGAACGGCAGCAATGGCCAGCCAAAAAGATACTGCCAAAACTCCCCAAAACCATCTCATCCCAGTAAACCCTCCACCTGGTGCAATACCCCCTGCAGCATGGGAAACACCGCCATGAGGATCAGAGCTCGTCCCCCCA
>CALXEN010000245.1 GCA_944387325.1 uncultured Clostridia bacterium
GGAAACAAAAAACATACGATAAGCAGCGGCTTTGACCACATCGCTGACCGGTTCGGATTGAATGAAATCCAGAATGGTGATTTTATTGGTGATCTTTCGCACCATGCTTACCAATGTGATTTCCGCACTTCGCGTTTCCATATGGCCTCGTTCCATCTTGATGCCAAGAACGGGAATGAGAAGTTCCTGCGGGGAAGAACCGCCATGCACATAATTCTGCCCGCCGCCAGGAACCTTGAAAACGTCGTCACTGAGGGGGAAAGAAACATATTTTTTGTCCGTGTTTTGCAGGATGCTTCCCATCCCAATGCTCACAATGCCATCTCCGCAGATAGGTTCCGGCGCGACAACAAAACGACGGTTTATCAATGCCGTCTTGCTCTTAATGCCTTCGATCTTATCGCTTTCTGTAATCTTGTCCCGCTTATAAATGAAACCATGGTCTGCTGTCACGATAAACCGGTATGTGTTGGCGCTGGTGGAAATGCGGCGGATTAGATCGATAATTTCCGAAATCGCCTCTTGGCAGGCGACAAAAACCTCATCCTCGGTGTTGAGTTTGTCACCTCGGGCATCAATCTGGTTGTGATACACATATACGACCTGCTTCCCGGTGAAGATATTGCGTAAATCTGCGATCTTAAGTGACTTGATGCTGTCAAACTGGACGCAGGCACTGTCTTTTCTGTACTTCTGCAAAATCGCCTCGCGCTCAGAAAGATTATCGCAAGGCAGTCCGTCGATCTGTACCTGGAAGTCATCCGTCATGGTCAGCCTCGTATGCGGAAGTAGCGCAGCCATACCGAGACGGGTATAAGAAGGAAGAACGCCAAGCTGGATTTCCAATTTGGCTGTACATTTGGGGTCATCCTGCATCTGAAGGAACAGCTCTTTGCCTACCTCATAACGCATGGCATCCGAAATAATGACCACGGTTCGCTCTTTCACGCTCCCAAGATTGCGGCTATAAAAATCCCGCTGCAAGGGCAGAGCCATGAGAGCATTCGGCTCCTGGATGGCATGGTTCCACTTGGGAAGCAGCGTTTTCAGATACTCATTTGTGTAGATGTTCTCTACCAGATCACGCAAAGACTCAAAGGCTGCCGTGTCCTCCAGCTGATCGTAAGCGTAGTAGAACCGGCGATATTCGCAGTCCAACCGGAAATCCTTCTCCTGATACTGCTGGAGAATCTCTCTAAAATGATCAGGACATTGGTAATTCCCCGCCTGTATGATCTGATAGGCGCTGCTGAGCATCTGATAACAAATTTTAGTCTGCTCTCCATAGTGCATCTTGCTGCGTTTTTTGCATACCTGCGAGATCGTCAGATTGTCCAGCTTAGCGCCCACGTCCTCAGCCGTCAGTCTTGCGACGATCCACTGGATCAGGAGCTGGTCGATGGCCAGGAAAGCATCACAGTTCACCAACGCCTCAGGGGGATACTCTGCAAAGGCAGATCGAACGTTCAGACCTTCAGTTACATGAGTAGACAGCTCGTCGTATCGACGACGATACTGGGTATTGTTCATCAGGCTGTCCATGAAGGCAATGATGTTCCCGATCTTATAGGAGAGGAACGGTTTCCATGCTTTTGGAATCTCAGATTGTACATACTTGGCGGTGTAGGTGACAAACATGGTCGCGACCAGCTTTTCGAGCGTCGGCTTGACATCCGTATACCCGAAATGCTGCTCGCAGAGTTTCCAGAAGTCACCGAGCAGACCGTACTTCTCAACCTCGACCAAAAACGTATTGTACTCGAGTTCGCCGTCCGTCAGCATGACCCGAACGACTTCCTCAAAGGAACAGGTGCGGGTGCGGCAGATGGCGGAGAGAAGCCCCGTAATGATATTCTCTTCGTTGAAGGTTTCGATTTCAAGGTCATAGAAACGCTGTGTCCGTTCCTTGCTGGCGAAGAATTTGATGTATTTTTCAATGATGGGTTTATACTTTTCGTCGATTCCTAAGTCCACCGAGAGCAGCGATGCGCGGTCGGCAAAGAAGCGCTTGGAGTAAAGCAGTGTATCTTCCAGATGGTTGTCCTGCACATTTGGCTTAGGGAAGGGCGCGTAAATCAAATAATTGGTGGCGGTGTCCTGCCGCTCCAGAAGGAGCTTGGTAGCGAACTGATTGTCCGGCTGCAAGAAGTGGACTTTGGCGTTGTCCAGTTCTGCATTCTGAATATCCTCCACAAACTCGCCGTCGTCATCGTACCAAAAGACAATCTTGCGGGCATCGCCGGTAAATTCGGCATTTAGCCGGTCTATGATCTGTTTGATGTTCATTTCTGCCATGCCGTTTTACTCCTTTTGGTCTATGACTACCCACGACCCGCTCCGGTTGGAGCCTTTGTGCTGGAGCTTTCCTCTCATCAAATTTTTGCCAGAACGGCATATTTTTTTCCGTCGCTGGCGGTTTGAATTTTTTCGTAGTTGACCTTCACGCCGTCGTCCAGGTCCAGCTCGATGCGGCTCAGGGCGAGGTGGCCGATCTTCTCGTCGTAGTCGCGGCACTCTTTGAGCTGCTTTTGCAGCTTTTCCTTCCGCTTGGTGGATGCCGCCACCTCGCGGGTGCTCTGGCTGTGGTCGATCATGTCCTGCATCCGGATGATCTCAGACTCATAGACCCGCTGCATCTTGTGGAGGTAATCCACCCGCAGGTTGCCGATGGTGTCCGGCGTGTAGCGGTGGAGGTAGATCAGCGCCTTGAAGCCGTTCTGCTTGCCACTGTCGAACAGCCAGTAAATCGGGCGCTTCTGGTAGGTCTTGCAGTGATCCTTAAAAAAGTCCTTGAGGAAGTAGCTGCGGATGATCTCCCGGCTGCTGTTGCCCTT